>JAJQEE010000220.1 GCA_021201865.1 Tannerellaceae bacterium
ACCTGGGACTTGCGTCCCAGGCTATTATGTGCCGTCCCTGCGGGACTTAAGAGACAAAGGTCACCTTCGCAAAAATCTTCCGAACATGACTGGACGATGCCTGGTTCTGATTTGAATATGTCCCATTCGGGGCAATTAAATCTTCCGGACAGGACTGGGTGAAACCCGGGGTTATTGGCGAAGTCCGATCTACTATTCACATGTGACCCCTATTGGGGTAATTATTTATAAATCGTAACTTTTTAAATTTTCTTCTTTTGGGACACCTTCCAAATCGTTTGTGATATTTATAAATCGTTTCTTACCGGCAACTATTTGCCGATACAAAATTTCGCGAAAATATTTCCTAAGATCTCATCATTATTGATCTGGCCGGTGATCTCACCAAGGTAGTGCATACATTCCCGGATATCCTGGCTCAGGAAATCGCCGGAGATATTTTGTTGCAATCCCTGGATCACTCTTTCGATTGCCTGATGCGCTTTGAGCAGGGCTTCATAGTGCCGGACATTCGTTACGATCACATCCTGGGAAGAGATCTCCGGTAAAGCCGCTGCTTTGATCAGATAGTTTTTTAACTGGTCTGTGTTGGATTTTTGTTTGGCAGATATATAAATCCGGTCTGCCTCTATACCGGAAAGCAGTTGTTGTTTTTCCTCTAATTCCCGTCTGGAAAGAAGATCCGATTTATTAAAGACTAAAATGATTTTTTTGTCCTTCGTCTCCGGCCATATCTTTTCTCCTAAAGCTTTAATCTGCTCTTCAGGACTGGTAATATCAATGGCCCATAACACCATAGCAGCCTGCCGCAATTTCTGGTAGGTTCTTTCAATACCCATGCTTTCGATAATATGGGTCGTTTCACGGATTCCCGCCGTATCAATAAAACGGAAAGTGACCCCGTTCAGACTGATCGTATCTTCGATCACATCCCGGGTAGTACCATGAATATCCGAAACAATGGCCTTCTCCTCTCCTACCAGCAAATTTAACAAGGTCGATTTTCCGGCATTGGTCTCTCCGATAATAGCTACCGGAATCCCATTCTTTACGGCATTTCCTACGCTAAAGGAATCAGCCAGCTTTTTGATAAGCTGTTCTATATCAGATGCCAATTGTGTCAGACCTGTCCGGTCTGCAAATTCGACCTCTTCTTCACTGAAATCCAGCTCCAACTCAATCAAAGAGGTAAAATTAAGAAGCTGTGTCCGCAAGTGAGTCAACTCCTGACTGAATCCTCCACGCATCTGGTTTAAGGCCAGTTTATGCATACCGGCAGAAGTAGAGGCGATCAGATCTGCTACAGCTTCGGCCTGACTCAGGTCCATCTTTCCGTTCAGAAAAGCCCGTTGGGTATATTCACCCGGTAAAGCAGAACGACACCCTTTTTCTATAAGCAACTGCATGATCTGCTGCTGAATATATACGGATCCGTGGCAGGTGATCTCCACCGTATCTTCGCCGGTGAAAGAATGCGGTGCCCGGAAAAGGGAAACTAAGACATCATCTATTAATTCATCTCCTTTTCGGATACTACCATAACTTATGGTATACGCAGGCTGTTCCAGTAATGTCTTCCCGGCTTTACGCGGATAAAAAACAGCATTACTAATGGAGATAGCCTCAGGTCCTGATACCCGGATGACGGCAATTCCACCGGCTCCCGGTGCAGTAGATATGGCACAAATAGTATCCTCATTCATCATAAAAAACAGCTTTAAATGAAATAAAAAGTAAAAAGAAGTTATCCCCAAAGTGTATATGCTCTTTGACAAAGTTACAGCTTGTAAGCCCAAAGGGCTTGCATGTGAATCGTAGATCGGCCTTAGCCAATAACCGCGGGTGAAACCCGTGGCGGAAAGCAGCCACACGCTATGAACCCCGAAGCGGGTTCAACCCTTTCAGGGTTGTGGTGGAGAGGGCTTTCGCCTACACCCCGGGTTCCACCCAGTCATGGCCGGAAGATTTTTGCCAAGGTGACCTTTGTCTCTTAAGTCCCGCAGGGACGTCATATAATAGCCTGGGACGCAAGTCCCAGGTAGAGAAATCCCCACCGAGAGTGTGCTGTAGGTACACCCCCTCTTATGTAAACCATAGGTTTGTATATGCAGTGTCGTGCTTACAGCACTCCATGGACTACTGATACCTGACCTGGGATTTGCATCCCAGGCTATTATATGACGTCCCTGCGGGACTTAAGAGATCAAGATCAACCTTCGCCAAATCTTCCGAACAGGACTGAGTGCCTATCCGGGGTTATTGGCTAAGGCCGATCTGCGATTCACATGCAACCCCTGTCGGGGTAATTATTTATAAATCGTAACTTTTTTAATTTTCTTCTTTCGGGACACCTCCTTTTCAGTTTATTTATACGGTAATTAATTCATAGTTCATCGTTCCGATGCCGATCTTTTCAGCATGTTCCAATCCGGCTTTCCAGTTGGTATCCGGATGGATCAACCGGAACTTGTCACATCCTTCCAGATGCTCGTGCGGATGTTCGTCCGCAATCCGGTTCCCGCCCAGTACAGGAGCCTGAGTGACCAGATCCGCACAGGCCTGATCCAGTGCGACCGGGTCAAAAGAGGCAGCAATACCAATGTCCGGTACCAAGGCCGCATCGTTATGATTCCAGCAATCACATTCCGGCGAAACATTCATGATGAAACTGATATGGAAATGAGGTTTATCCAACAGGACAGCCTTGGTGTATTCCGCAATTTTATAATTCAACCGTTCAGAGGTGTCTCCGTCTCCCATAATAGCAGCACTATATTGGCAAAGTGCAACACATTGTCCACAGCCTACACATTTGTCATAACCAATCACCGCTTTCTTATCCTCTCCTAAATGGATAGCATCATGGGCACAATATTTCACACAGATATTACATCCGACACAATTACTTTTTGACACTACCGGCTGCGAGGCAGAATGGAGTTCGAGTTTCCCTCCGACACTGGCACATCCCATACCTAAGTTTTTCAGGGCTCCGCCAAATCCGGATTGTTCGTGTCCTTTAAAGTGGTTCATGGAAATAATAATATCCGCATCTGCCACAGCAGCCCCGATTTTAGGGGCTTTGCAATATTCCCCGTTCACTGGAATCTCTTTGTAATTCGTACCTTTCAGTCCGTCGGCAATGATCACATCACATTTAGCGGACAACGGATTAAAGCCATTTTCAGCGGCACTTTGCAAATGGTCAACAGCATTGGCCCGTCTTCCGGAGTACAATGTATTGGCATCGGTCAGAAAGGGTTTGGCACCCATGCCCCGGAGGAGGGTAGCCAGTCGTGCTACATAATTAGGACGAATAAAGGCAAGATTTCCCGGCTCACCAAAATGGATCTTAATCGCTACAAACTGATCCTTGAAAGGGATGTTACTGATACCAGCCCGTTTCGCGACCCGCTCCATTTTATCCAACAGATTACTGTTAGGAGTGGTCCGGAGATTGGTAAAATAAACGTTAGATGAATTCATTTTTACTATTGGTTTTTTGAATATACAAAGATAGGGATGGAAAAGCTAAAAACGAAAGATGACTCCTAAAAAGTATATTCCCCTGCGTCAACCTTCCTCATTTTAGCTCTTCAATAGCATCAAACCCTGTTTCCGGGTTTCCTTCTTAATCAAAAATAGTGGGTATATCTTTCCGGTAAACAATCTAATTCCCGGATTTGAATATCTTTATAGAAAACTTCTCCGGCTTCACTCTGTAACTGAATTTTTCCCTCATTTAACGGCTTTATATTTCCTTCCTCATCCATGTAACTTAACTCTGAAATAGCTAATACCACTTCCCCATTTACCAGATGAAAGCTTTTCCCTTCATAACAAACCAATTCTAATTCATTCCACTCCCCCTTGGGTTTCTCCCGGTCTTCCAACGGCGCACAATAGGTCCACCAACGGGTTCCGGCTCCGAAATCGATCAGTTCCCCTTCCGGGTCGTATGCCAGATGATCCTCCTCGATCCGGGCCTTGATCCGGATCCGGGTACTGCCAATGCACCAGTATTCTCCGGTAGTCCCTTCACAGATCTGGAATTCGTGGCTCAACATCCAGCTTTTCCACCAGTCTACCCCTGCTTCCCCCTGGGAGTGATATAATATACCGGAGTCCAAGGGTTCATTCAGGCGGGGTTCCCATTTTTTCTCTCCATATTTAAATTTCAGTTTCAGGTGATAGTTCCGGAAATCCTCTTTGGTAAACAGACATCCATAGATCTCTCCGCTGACACGTAACAGGATATCATTGTCTTCCTGCAGGGTAGTGAACACATGCTTATCATTCCGGTCATAACCGAGCGGTACCAGTTTATGACCATTCGCATCTGTAGGATGCTCTCCTTTGTAACCGTCTTTTATTTCGAAACTGAGATAGGTGCGCCATTTACTTAACTCTTTATCCAGTAGAGAAACCCATCCCTCTTCCTTTGTTTGTGCCTGCACAACTGTACACATCATAAAAAAACAAAAAATAAAAAGAGAGGAGATGAAGAGGTGGTTTTTCTGTTCCCCGGTTGTTACATTTTTCATACGTTGTTTCTATTTGAATGCATATTTATTCAGTGGTGTGCCAAAGATAGAACTTTAACCATAACTTTTTACCCGGTCCGGTTAAATTTCATAGCGTGAAAGGTTATCTTTGCATTCACATCCTATAAATTAAAAGCTATGGTACTGGATACGATGAAAACCAGACGAACCATTCGTCAATATACAGATCAGGAGATTCCTGATCCATTATTAAATGAATTACTGGAAATTGCCGCCCGTGCGTCCAACACCGGGAATATGCAATTATACAGTGTAGTGGTCACCCGTGAACAGGAAAAAAAGAAACAACTCGCTCCGGCACATTTCAATCAACCGATGGCCACCCAAGCTCCGGTAGTACTGACATTCTGTGCAGACGCAAACCGGTTTGTGAAATGGGCAAAACAAAGAAATGCCGAACCCGGATTTGATAATTTCCAGACATTCATTGCTGCCATAATCGATTCCATGCTGTTTGCACAGACATTTTGTGTGGCTGCAGAAGAAAAAGGGATGGGCATCTGCTATCTGGGAACTACTACCTATCATGCGGACCAGATCATTGAAATATTACAACTCCCCCAGTTAGTAGTTCCTATCACTACGATTACACTGGGTTATCCGGCAAATCAGCCGGAACAGCCGGAACGGTTACCCTTAGAAGCGATCCTACACCACGAAACATACCAGGATTACACAGAAAATTCGATTGAAAAGTTATACCAGGCCAAAGAAGAACTGGAAGCGAATATACAATATGTAAAAGAAAACAACAAAGAAACCCTGGCGCAGGTCTTCACAGATATTCGCTACACTAAAAAGAACAATGAATACTTTTCTGATGTATTCTTAGAAGTTTTAAAGAAACAGGGATTTCTATAATCCCCTGTTCCCCGCAAAAAAGCCCGTGTAAAAACGCTCATGGTTCTTTAATAAAGTTACAAATCGTAAGCAAGTACCCCGAATGGGGTCCCATGTGAATCGTAGATCGGCCTTAGCCAATAACCACAGGCAACACCCACTCATGTTCGGAAGATTTGGCGAAGGGTGATTGGCGAAGGATGATCTTGATCTCTTAAGTCCTGAAAGGACGTCATATAATAGCCTGGGATGCAAGTCAGGCATCAGCAGTCAATGGAGTGCTGAAAGTACGACACTGCATACACAAACCGATGGTTTACATAAAAGGGGGTGTACCTACAGCACACCCTTGGGGTAATCCCTCTACCTGGGACTTGCGTCCCAGGCTAAATATGTACCATCCCTTCGGGACTTAAGGCATCACAGGTTATCCTTAGGCAATGACCACGGAAGGGGACCCATGTGAATCGCAGACCGTTTCATTTTTATGTAGTCGGTTTACACATTTAGTCTCCTTCGCGGGAAAGAGGATATTTTTTAATATCTCCGGAATAAATCAGTCATGCACGATCCCGATGTTTTTATAACCCATAAAGAGCCCGCTTTCCACGACTCCCGGAATGGCTTTTATATCCTTTTCCAGACTGATCGGAATATCTCTGAACCAGACATCCAGGATCAGATTTCCATTTTCCGTAATGACCGGTCCATCTTTTCCGTTTCCGGTCCGGAGATGAACCGAGGAAGGAGACAAATATTCCATTTCCCGTTCCACCACCCGGATGGCAGACGGGAAAACCTCCACGGGTACAGGGAAGTTCAGTCCTAACGTGGAAACGATCTTGGAACGGTCTACCATAATATAGGTCCGGGGACTGGCCAGGATCATTAACTTTTCCTTAAACATGGCCCCTCCCCTCCCTTTGATCAGATTATGGTCCGGATCCACTTCATCCGCACCATCAAAACTCCAGTCCGGGATCTGTACTTCTAACGTAGTAACAGGAATTTCCGCCTGTATACAAAACAACATCATTTCCTGTGAGGTAGGGATGGCCTGTATGTTCAGGTGTTCTTCTTTTACCCGCCGGGCAATCGCCTGCAAAGCCATATAAGAGGTAGATCCGGAACCTACCCCGATGACATCCCCCTCTTTTACGAAAGAGGCTACCCGGGATGCCACTTTCTGTTTTTGTTTTTCATTTACTATCGGAGCATTCCATTCCCAGGTCTCCATTAGCCGGCTATTCCATTTCATCTCAACTCTTTTTTATTAAAAACACAGGCACACCTGATTCGGTTGCAAAATAAGATCCCCTTCCTATTCTTATTCTTATGAAAGAATCACTAAACTTATATAAATCCAATACTGTTACAATGTAACAAAAATAAACCTGAAATACAAATTAAAATATGTGGATTTTATTAGGAGGAATATTATTTACAATCCTGGCGGTATGTGCGGATCTGATATTGTATCAGTTTTTTATGCAACTATCTAAAACAGCAGGAATTATATATGCAGTCTTTGGTCTCTCTTCCCTCATTTTTTGTCTTGCCTTTATCACCATATATGGTCTGCATCTGATCTATTTTCATGATCTGCGATGGGCGGTATTTGCCTTTCTGCTATTAAATGTCCCTAAACTATTTTTTCTGCTTTTCTGGTTATTAGCGATCTTTCCTTTCAAAACATCTTTTGGGAAAAATAAACTAAAAATGTATCTGTGTCTTATTCTGGACTTAGTAGTGATCGGTATGATCATTCACGGAGGATTGATCGGAAGGACCCGGCTGATCATAAAAAAGGCAGAAATTCCTTCCGAGCGGCTACCGGACAGTTTTGACGGATTCCGGATCGTCCATTTCTCCGATTTTCATTTAGGCAGCTTTGGCAAACGGACCCAATTTGTGCAACGGGTGGTGAACCGGATCAATGGGCTTCATCCGGACATCGTGTTTTTCACCGGCGATATCGTAAATGACAGAAGTGTGGAACTGGAACCTTTCCTGAATATTATGGGGCAGATCAAAGCGCCCTACGGCGTGTATTCCGTACTGGGGAATCATGATTACGGGGATTATTATGACTGGGAATATCCGGAAGATAAGATACAAAACCTGAAACGTTTACAGAAAATTCAGGAAGGTTGGGGCTGGGTTATCCTGAATAATGAGTTTGTATACATTGAAAAGGATGGAGACAGAATCGCATTGCTTGGGGTTGAGAACTGGGGAGATCCTCCTTTTCAACAATATGGGAACCTACGGGAAGCATACGAGGAGGTAGACAAAGATGCTTTTGCCATCCTGTTAAGCCATAATCCGATTCACTGGAGTGAGGAGGTGCTTCCGGATACGGATATTGACCTGACCTTGTCCGGGCATACCCATGCTTTCCAGATACGGTTCGGAAATATCTCTCCGGCTGCTCTGCGCTACCGGGATTGGGCGGGTCTGTATCAGGAGGGTGAACAATATTTATATGTGAATCAGGGAGTAGGTAATACCTTCTATCCCATGCGTATCGGTGCATTTCCGGAATTAACAGTCATAGAGCTCCGGAAAAAATAAAACAGATAAGTTTTTTCTTACTTTTGCCGCTTCTTTATAATCCAAGAAGTTCAAATAATGAAAAAAATTTTCTCACTCACAATCCTTACTTTTTTATTCGTTTGTGGCGCACAAGCGCAAAATGTTCAGCTTCATTACGATTTCGGAGGTGCTTTATATAACAAAGACTTAGACGGAAGACCGGTTTTAACCTCTACGGTGGAAATGTTTAAAGTAGATAAATGGGGTAGTACCTATTTCTTTATTGATATGGACTACACCAGTGACGGCGTTGCCGCAGGATACTGGGAGATCGCCCGGGAATTGAAATTCTGGGAGAATCCGTTTTCTGTTCACGTGGAATACAACGGAGGCTTATCCAATATGTTCTCCTACCAGAATGCCTATCTGGGTGGTGGAACATATACATACAATCATAAAACATTTACCAAAGGGTTCTCTTTTAGTACTCTTTATAAATACATCCAGAAAAACGACTCTCCCCATAACTTCCAGTTAACCGGTACGTGGTACGTTCATTTTGCGAAGAACGGGCTATGTACTTTCATCGGTTTCGCTGATTGGCGGCGGGAGAAAACAGCCCACGGAAATTTCATTTTCCTATCTGAACCTCAGTTCTGGGTAAACCTGAATAAAATAAAAGGAGTGGATGATAAACTGAACCTGAGCTTAGGTGGAGAATTGGAGTTAAGCCACAATTTTGGCGGGCGTAATGGATTTTATGCCATTCCCACCTTAGCGGTTAAATGGACTTTTGATTAATATATACACATTTCATATGTTAAAGAAATTACTGGGATTCAATCCCGCCACGATGAATCTGAAGACGGAGTTTATTGCCGGTCTGACGACCTTCCTGACCATGAGTTATATTCTGGCGGTTAACCCGGATATTCTCAGTGCTGCCGCGATGGACAAAGGAGCTGTTTTCACAGCAACCGCCCTCTCCTCTACCGTTGCCACTATTCTGCTGGCTTTTATGGCTAAACTTCCGTTTGCGCAGGCACCCAGTATGGGCATCAATGCCTTTTTTGCCTTTACATTAGTGCAGGGCATGGGATATAGCTGGGAATCTGCTTTGGCTGCGATCTTTCTGGAAGGAATTATTTTCATTGTGATCACTTTTTTCAATATACGGGAAAAAGTAGTGGATAGTATCCCATTGAATTTACGGTATGCCATCTCCGTAGGGATTGGTATGTTCATTGCATTCATCGGACTGAAAAATGCCGGTGTGATCGAAGCAAATGGTGCCACTTTAGTAGGATTAGGAAAATTCACTCCTACGTCCTTACTGGCTTTATTGGGTGTCCTGTTAAGCGGAGCACTCATGTGGAGAAAAGTAAAAGGAGCCCTTTTTTACAGCATTATGATCTGTACGGTTTTAGGCATTCCTTTCGGAGTAACCATCCTGCCTGAAAATTTCACCATCGTTTCGATGCCACAGTCCATCGCCCCTACCTTTCTTAAATTAGACTTCGCCCCTTTGTTCAACTTAGATATGCTGATCATCATTTTAGTATTAGTATTCATGGATATTTTCAATACGATCGGGACCTTAGTGGGTGCGGCCGCCCAGGCAGGGATGATGGATAAAAACGGAAAGGTACCTCATATGAAACAGGCTTTAATGGCAGACGCGATCGGGACCACCGTAGGCGCTATGTTGGGAACTTCCACGGTAACAACCTATGTGGAAAGTACAGCCGGGATCGCAGAAGGCGGCCGTTCGGGAGTCACTGCTTTTGTGACCGGAGCGTTCTTCCTGCTGGCGCTGTTCTTCTCTCCGCTCTTCCTGTTAGTACCCAGTGCAGCCACTACCGGAGCACTGGTCTTAGTCGGAGTATTAATGATGCAATCTATCCGGGAGATGGATCTATCGGATATATCAGAGACGCTACCGGCTTTTATTATTATTTTAGGGATGGTTTTAACCTACTCGATCGCAGAGGGGATCGCCCTGGGTCTGTTAAGTTATACCTTTATGAAAATATTGACAGGACAATACCGGAAAGTAAGTATTACCTTATACATTCTGACTATTTTATTTATACTCCGGTATATCTATTACTAATATCCGGAATACTCCAGAATAAAAAGCGGTCTCTTACAGGAAAATCTGTAAGAGACCGCTTTTTATTATTATACCTGTTTGTTACCAGATCACCACCCGGTCAGCCGGATCCATCCACATCGGCTCACTAACAGTGATATCAAATGCCTGGTAAAAAGATTCAATGTTGCGTACTGCCGCATTCACACGCCATTTACCCAACGAGTGAGGATCTATTTTAGTCAATCGTAAAATCTCTTCCGGACGAATGTTTTGTCCCCAAAGGGTGGCATAGCCCAGATAAAAACGTTGATCATCTGTAAAGCCATCGATTAGAGCCGGTTTTTCTTTTCCTTTTAAAGCGTTTTTATAGGCCTGGTAAGAAACTAATAAACCGCCCTGGTCGGCAATATTTTCACCTAATGTGAACCGGCCATTGGCATGTACGGTATCTAACACAATAATATCATCATACTGTTTCACCAGTATATCCGCTCTTTGTGTGAACCGGATCGCATCTTCCTCTGTCCACCAGTCGGTCAGATTACCATCTTTATCATAATTCCGTCCCTGGTCATCAAACCCGTGTGTCATTTCATGTCCGATCACCACACCAATCGCCCCATAATTCACTGCGTCATCCGCCTCCGGGTTAAAGAAAGGAGGTTGCAGGATCGCAGCAGGGAAACAGATCTCATTGGTGGCTGGATTGTAATAAGCATTCACTGTCTGAGGACTCATATACCAGCGGTCTCTATCCACCGGTTTGCCTGCATCTTTCAGCATATACTCCATTTCAAAGATATTGGAACGGCGCACATTGGCCCAGTAAGAATCATTCTTGATTTGTAATCCGCTATAGTCACGCCATTTATCCGGATAACCGATCTTGACGATAAAAGTATTCAGTTTTTCCTGTGCCTTCTCTTTGGTCTCGTCACTCATCCAGTCCAGACCGTCAATCCGTTCACTCAATGCCTCCTGCAGATTATTTACCAGTGTCAACATCTTCTCTTTGGAGGAAGCAGGAAAGTATTTTGCAACATACATTTGTCCGACAGCTTCTCCTAAAGCCTCATTCACCGTATTCAAAGAACGCTTCCAGCGAGGCTGTTGTTCTTCGCGGCCCGACATGGTTCTGCCGTAAAACTCAAAATGTGCGTTCACAAACTCATCACTTAAATAGGGTGCCGCATTTCTCAATAAATGAAAAGACAGATAATTTTTCTGTTCTTCATAGGATAAGGTCTTCAGCAGATTATGCAAACCTTCATAAAAAGTATATTGCTTCGCATCCAGCTCAGCAATATCACTTAATCCCATCTCTTCAAAATAAATATCCCAATCTAAGAATTCACTCTGTGCTTTGAACTCTCCTACGGGAACCTTGTTATAGTTTTTCTGTGAATCCCGCAACTCTTCCCGGCTGAAAGAGATCTCCGCAATGCCGGTTTCTATTTTCATAACAGCTTCCACGGCCGCTTCCGCCTGTTCCGGTGAACATCCGGTCTGAGTAAATAGCTGATGTATAAATTCCCTGTAGGCCCGTTGAATAGTTTTCGTTCCTTCATCTTCATGGAGATAATAGTCCCGGTCTCCCATTCCTATACCGGACTGATAAAGCTGCACAATATTCATCAGACTGTTTTTCTCATCCGCATCTACGTACAAAGCGAAAAACGGAAAGATCCCTTCCTTATGTAAGGCAGCCACTTTGCGGGTCAGATCCGCTTTGGTTGCGATTTTATGAATAGAAGCCAATTGATCTTTCACCGGATTAAATCCATCTTCATTCAATTGGACACTATCTAATCCCATCGCATACAAAGTACCTATTTTCCGGGCAATCTCATTTTCACCTTCCACAGCATGACTCAGTTCTTCAATCAGCGCCCGGAGCTGTTCCTGGTTATCCTCCCTCAACTGATCGAATGTCCCAAAACGGGCAAACTCCGGTTTCAACGGGTTATTGGCGATCCAGCCACCGCAGGCATACTGATAAAAGTCAGTTCCCGGAGCCACTGTAGTATCCATATTAGCCACATCAATGGCTACTGTTTTTACTGGTTCTTTCGCAGGTTTTTCATTGCATCCCGTAGTAGCAACCATACCAGCAACAACTAAAGGAAAAACAATACATTTTTTCATATGAAACATTTTATATTTATATGTTTGATAACACTTTTTCTGCATGCAAAGGTAGGTAAAAACCTCTAAACAAGGATATAAAACAGAGAAGAATCCATAGGGCATCCGTATTATTTGGAAACAATTGAATTTTATTGTACTTTCGACACCTATATCAAACAACCATATACAATATCATGAAAACAAGACTATTAACCTTATTAGCATGTATCAGTTTGCCTCTGTTTGCACAACGGACTTCCCAAATCCGGGTATATCCTGACAGAGGAACAGAAGAGATCAGTAAACACATCTACGGACATTTTGCCGAACATCTCGGGACCTGTATTTACGGGGGACTTTGGGTAGGGCCGGATTCCGACATTCCAAACACACAGGGATACCGGAATGATGTGCTGGAAGCGCTCAAAAAATTGCAGATCCCCAATCTCCGCTGGCCGGGAGGTTGTTTTGCCGATGAATACCACTGGATGGATGGGATCGGTCCCAAAGAAAACCGCCCCAAAATGGTGAATAACAACTGGGGAGGAACCATTGAAGATAATAGTTTCGGTACCCATGAGTTCCTGAACCTATGTGAACTCTTAGAGTGTGAACCCTATATCAGTGCCAACGTCGGAAGCGGAACAGTGGAAGAGATGGCCAAATGGGTGGAATATATGACTTCGGAAGGAGATAGCCCGATGGCACGCCTGCGCCGCCAGAACGGAAGGGATAAAGCCTGGAAAGTAAAATTCATTGGTGTAGGAAATGAAAGCTGGGGATGCGGCGGAAGCATGCGCCCGGAATATTATGCCGACCTATATAGGAGATATGCAACCTACTGCCGGAATTATGACGGGAACCAACTATTCAAAATTGCCAGCGGCGCCAGTGATTACGACTATAACTGGACAGAAGTACTGATGAAAAATATAGGAGGCCGGATGGATGGACTCTCTTTACATTATTATACAGTCACTGGTTGGGAAGGTAGCAAAGGAGCCGCTACGAAATTTAACAGCGAGGATTTCTACTGGACGATGGGCAAATGCTTAGAAATTGAAGAGGTCATCCAAAAACACATCCTCATCATGGATACATATGATCCTCAGAAGAAAGTAGCCCTTATGCTGGATGAATGGGGAACCTGGTGGGATGAAGAACCCGGTACGATCAACGGCCACCTGTATCAACAAAACACCATGCGGGACGCTTTTGTCGCCGCCCTATCCCTCAACCTGTTCCATAAATATACAGACCGGCTGAAAATGACCAATATTGCCCAGATTGTAAATGTGTTGCAATCGATGATCCTGACGAATGGTTCCCAGATGGTAGTTACGCCAAGTTATCATATTTTTGAGATGTTCAAGGTGCATCAGGATGCAATCCATTTGCCGCTGGATCTGGTTTGTGACAAAGAAACCGTACGGGATAACCGGGAAGTGCCTATGCTAAGTGCCTCCGCATCCAAAAACAAAGACGGAGTGATCCATCTGACGTTAGCGAACGTGGATCTGGACCAGGCCAATGAGATCACCCTGGATTTGCAGGCACATAAAATATCCAGTGTAAGCGGTCGCATCCTGACCTCCGCTTCCATCCATGACCACAATACGTTTGACCATCCGGAACGGGTGAAACCGGTAGCTTTCAACGGAGCTAAAATAGACAAAGGACAACTGAAAATAAGTATGCCTCCGAAGTCTATTGTTGTGCTGGAAGTAAAATAAGTTTGATGCCATCCGGAATTTTAATCGGAAAATGTCTTTTGTTAATTGTCAATTGATTAGTACATTTGCCAACTAAACCAAAAGACATTTTAAAACGTACAATTATGAAACCAACTTTATTTGTATTAGCTGCCGGAATGGGTAGCCGTTATGGAGGCTTAAAACAGTTGGATGGATTAGGACCTAATGGGGAGACCATTATGGATTATTCCATCTTTGATGCCATCCGTGGAGGATTTGGCAAATTAGTTTTTGTCATCCGCAAAACTTTTGAAAAAGATTTCCGTGAAAAGATCATTTCCAAATATGAGAACCATATTCCGGTGGAAGTCGTTTTTCAGGAACTGAACAATCTGCCTGCAGGCTTCACCTGTCCGGAAGGCCGGGAAAAACCCTGGGGAACCAACCACGCCGTACTGATGGGAAAAGAGGTGATCAAAGAACCCTTCGCCGTAATCAATGCAGACGATTTCTACGGCCGGGACAGCTTTGCCGTTTTAGGGAAATGGTTAACCGGGAAAGCCGGAGCCCAGAATGATTATTGCATGGTAGGATATCGCGTAGGAAATACCCTGAGTGAAAGTGGTTCCGTTGCCCGTGGTGTATGTGAGACCAATAAAGACGGATATCTGACCGGCGTTGTTGAACGCACTGCTATTGAACGCATAGACGGGGAAATCCAGTTTACAGACGAAAACGGACAAAAAGTAGTATTAGATGAAAATACCCCGGTCTCTATGAACATGTGGGGATTCACGCCTGATTATTTCAACTATTCAGAAGATTATTTTGTGGAATTCCTGAAAGCCAACATGGAGAACCTGAAAAGTGAATATTTCATTCCTTTGATGGTGAATGAACTGATCACCAACGGCACTGCTACCGTAGAAGTGTTAGACACCACCTCCAAATGGTTTGGAGTCACCTACGCAGAAGACCGCCAATCAGTGGTCGATAAAATCCAGGCATTAGTAGATGCCGGAGAATACCCGGAAAAACTTTTTTAATAAAATAACAATTTATTGTAGAGACGCATATTTGCGTCTCTCTTTTTTTTATCCTTTTCTTTGCCCTTTTCTTTATCTCTTATTCGCCCCACCCTATCCGCGTCTCCTATATTTACTTACCTTTTAATGGCAACTTTTGGATGTATTGTTGTGTATAGGAGACGCAAATATGCGTCTCTACCAATAAACGGAAGAATAAAAATCATAGCGATTACGCCTATACCCTTTTCAGGTATCAAAAAAAAATTTATTGCCCAATTAGGTATTACGATTGATTAATGATAAATTTGACAGAGTCTTAACTTGATCATTATGCAAACATACACTACTTTACTTACTAACCTTAGAAAAATCCTTCTTCTGCGTATTCAGGATGAAACACAGATTATTGAAAAGTTAAGCGCCATTACAGGAAAAGATTATAAATCGGTATGGCGAAGACTGAGAGGAGAATACAGATTCTCGTTTGATGAGATTTTTAATATTTGCAGTGAATTAGGAATTTCGATGGAGTCTTTGGGAGATAAAAATCCGGCCAGTGTAAGTTCGCTTACCGTCTACCATTTTCCGGACCTTTTTACATTTAATGCCAATAAAAGTCATATCAATAAAATGTTTTCCATAATTGAAACTGCGATCCAGTGTGAAGACAGTTCCTATATAGCAATTTGTAACCGGTTACCGGAAATATTTTATATCAGGTACGAAAAATTAAGTCAGCTCCTATTAATGAAGTTGAATTATTTTACTACCCAACGTCTGGACAAAGATTTTTATCAACAGGTAAGTAAAAACTGGGGATTATTTGAAGAAGCCAATACCTATAACCTGCAACTGGTTGAATCCTTCCGGAATCTGACTGTCATTTGGGGACCCTATATTATTGAAAACACAGTAAAAGATATCTGTTTTTTTCTGGATATAGAAATGATTACGCAGCGTGAAGCAGAGGAAATTAAGGAAGAATTGAAAGAGATGTTGAAGTGGATTGAAGATATGTGTGATAATCCGGCTGATTCCATTTACCCTCATTTCACCTTTGCTGTTTCACCCATAGACATGAACTTTCATAGTAATACGATCAGTAGCTCCAAAGGAACAACTGTTTTTTATTTTCTCTATCATCTCTCTTTTGCTTATACGGAAAATCAGGAAGATGTGAAAGCACAGGAAATCATCATTGACTGTCTAAAAAGGAGCGCCACCATTCTTTCGGGTAGTAACCACCGGGAAAGAAAGTTATTTATGAAACGACAATATGAAGAGCTTGAAAAGATATAGACCAGATCAGTTGTAAAAATATAAATGTAAAAACGCCCCTATGAAGTATATAGAAATATTAAGTCATTTGAAGGCAGAGCTTGCTGTCCGGATGCTGAATCAGAAAGCTATCCCTCTTCCCCGGCCGGACCTGGCTGAAGAGTGGAGATTTACAAATCTTAAAACGGATTGACGATGGACTATCAACAGCTATTAACCAGATTAAAGGAAATCCTTCAACAACGGTTACCGGAAGGACAGAACCATGCCCGGCAATTGTCGGAGATACTGGGGGTCAAACCGCATTCCGTATATCGCAAATTGAGCGGTGAGATCCAATTTTCGGTGGATGACCTGGTTAAAATCTCCGGGACACTTTCTATTCCTTTAGGAACATTGCTGGATGATTATTCCTGTGTAGTAAGTCATCCGATGGAACTTATCCTGATGGACAATATGGCAAAAGAAAAGGGATATACATCTGCTATGGAAACAACCCAGGCTATTTTCGGACAGGCAGGAAAAACAGGAAATGCAAAATTTATGGCTATCTGCAAAAATCTACCTGTGATCAGTTATTATTATTATGATTGGCTGATGAAATTTGCCCATCTGAAATGGTTATATTTTAATAATGGGTGCTCAGTCATGCCTTCTCTTTCCGAAACAGTATGTCCGGATCCTTTTATGAAAGCAAAAGATATATATGTAGAATCCTTCAATTCAATCCGGAGGCTGATTTTTGTTGTAGATGGTGATCTGGTACGGAATTTTACGATGGACCTGGACTTTTTCCGGAAAATGGGTTTCGTGACGGCGGCTGAGATGCTGTTGGTATTGGAGGATATGAGAAGTTTACTGATGGAGATCCAGAGTATATGCCAGACAGGGCTTTCGTATGTTTCAGGGCAGGAAATTCAGGTTTTTTATTCGGATATTCCTCTCTATAATGATATCTATCTGATTGAGAGTAGTACAATCAACAGGGGAATTTTTTATGCCCAGGGTTTTAATCCAATCATACACCGCGAACCACAGACCTTGGAAATATTCAGAAAGTGGGTAAATGCATGGGTAAGCTGTTCCAATCCTATTTGTGGTACCAGTGAACCGGACTGCAGGACGTTTTTTAAAAAACAACACCGGATCATAGAAGAGTACAGGAATAGTCTGGCCTGGGTCGAGTTCTTTGGTAGTAGACAGCGTGGCAGAAAATGAGAAGATATGGACAAAACGGATTTATTTCAATCACACTATTTTAGTCTAAAACTTTAAATATCCCTCCTAATAGTTTAAGAAACCATCTGTTTTTGTTACTTTTGCCTGATACAAAACAAACTATTCATACGATGAAACATTTAATTACCTTGTTGACAACGATAGTCTTTGTTTTTTCCGGTGTAACTCTGCATGCCCAGCAGGAAGAAACCCTGGTTTTGATCGATACGGATATGGGAAAGGTCAAAGTCAGGTTATTCAATGAAACTCCCCAACACCGGGATAATTTTATTAAACATGTGAACGAAAACACCTATGACGGGTTATTATTTCACCGGGTGATCAAACAATTTATGATCCAGGCAGGGGATGTGAATTCAAAAGATGCCCCTTTGGATAGTATTTTAGGGAGTGGTGACCTGGATTATACCATACCGGCTGAAATCGTTTACCCGAAATATTTTCATAAAAGAGGGGCTTTATGTGCTGCCCGCACACCGGACGAAAACAATCCGGAAAAAGCATCTTCTGCTACCCAGTTCTATATCGTAACAGGCAAGTTCTATACAGAACATGAATTGAACAAAATGGAAAAAGAACAAAAGATGACCTTTACACCGGAACAACGGGAAGCCTTCATGCTGGAAGGGGGATCTCCCAGCCTGGATGGGAATTATACTGTTTTCGGAGAGGTGGTAAGCGGACAGAAAGTGGTGGATAAGATCAGCTTAGTCCTGACCAACGAAAAGGATCGTCCTTTAAAAAATATAAAGATCAAATCGATGGCTATCGTAAAAAAATAAGATTCAGAAAAATGGAAGAAAAGAAACAGGAAACGATGGTAGTATTGAACACTACTCTCGGCCCGATTAAAATAAAACTGTATAATGAGACTCCCCAACACCGGGATAACTTTATTAAACTGGTAAAGGAAGGTACCTATAACGGACTACTCTTCCACCGGGTCATTAACGAATTTATGGTCCAGGGTGGAGATGTAACCTCAAAAGATGCTCCTTTGAATAAACAGTTAGGAAGTGGTGACCTGGGCTACACAGTACCGGCAGAATTTGTTTACCCGAAATATTTTCATAAACAAGGAGCCCTTTCTGCGGCCCGTACCGGTGACGAAGTAAATCCGGAAAGAGCCTCCTCTGCCTCCCAGTTTTTTATTGTGACTGGTAAAACCTATACGGATGCAGAATTAAACCAGATGGAAAAACAGAAAGAAAGCCGCCTGAAATCAGCAATCTTCAATCGCTTAAAAACGGAAAACAAGAGTAAAATCATGGAGTTGTACCGTAGTGGTGATAGAGACGAATTAACCATCCTGCAAGATACTTTGATCGGGAAAGCTGAGTTAGAAGCTGAAAAACGAAAGAAAGAGGCCCAAATGACACCGGAACAACGGGAACTCTACAAAACAGTAGGTGGAGTACCTTTCCTTGATAATGAATACACAGTATATGGTGAAGTCATAGAAGGTATGGATGTTGTGAAAAAGATCGAACAGGCGAAGACGAATGCTTCAGACAGACCTCTTGAAAATATAGTGATTACTTCTGCTGAAATTTTATAAACTTTATCTCTCCTCTTACCAGGCTGTCTAAAAACCTGAATTATAAGTTCAGTGTTTCCCGCGAAGGCGGGAATCGCATAGGAACCGCCGGTTCTTTATAGAAAAACAGAAAATAACTGCCGGCTCTTTTGCGATTCCCGCCTTCGCGGGAAACAATTGGAATTTTTATCCAGCCTCTCCATAGGGATAATATGTTACTTCCGGTGAAATAAAAGATGATATCCGGGACTATTCTCTCATACATTCCAATGAATTTATCAGTATATAAAGAACATTACAAAGAAACCATCCGGTTAGGGATTCCTATTATCCTGGGGCGGGTGGGGATTATTATCGTCGGCTTTGCTGATAATATGATGGTGGGGCATCACAGTACGACAGAACTGGCAGCCGCTTCCTTCGTAAATAACTTCTTTAATCTTGCCTTTATTTTCGGTATGGGATTTTCATATGGCCTGACGCCGGTCATCGGAGGATTATTTGCAGACAAAAAAGAAGAACAGGCCGGGGAAGTACTGAAAAACAGTTTGGTGATCAATCTGCTGGTAGGAATAGGATTAAGCCTATGTATGTTCTTATTATTACTGAACATAGGCCTGCTCAATCAACCGGAAGAGCTCCTACCCTATATCATCCCCTACTACACCATCCAGCTTTTTTCCGTGATCTTTACGATGCTGTTTAACTCTTTCAAGCAGTTCAGTGATGGAACGACTGATACGCTCACTCCTATGTGGATCATCTTAGCATCCAATGCTCTGAATATTATCGGGAACTATATCCTTATTTTCGGGAAATTCGGCGCACCGGAGTTAGGGCTCACCGGAGCAGGGATATCCACGTTAGCCAGCCGTATATTCACTTTTGTTCTATTTTTCATTCTCTTCCTCCGTCATTCCAAATATAAAAACTATCTGAAAGGTTTTAAACAGGGAACAATTAACAGGCTCCACATTTCCAACCTCATACGTTTAGGACTTCCCGTAGGTTTCCTGATGGGAGTGGAAACCGGTTCTTTCAGTCTGAGTGTCATCATGATGGGATGGTTAGGAAGTATTGCCCTGGCAGCACACCAGATCGTAATTGTCATTACCACACTTGGCTTTATGGTCTATTACGGGGTAGCAGCGGCTGTTGCCATACGGGTCAGTGCGTTTAAAAGCCGGAACGACTATCCGGAGATCCGTCTGGCCGCCTTTTCGGGGCTACATATAATTATGGGTATGGCGTTGGTGGTGATGGGTTTCATCTTTCTGTTCCGGAACCAGATGGGATTCCTGTTCACCCAGGAAGCATCTGTCATTCAATTAGTGTCAGTTTTAGCTTTTCCGGTTATTCTGTACCAATTAGGAGATGGTTTACAAATCCTTTTTTCAAATGCTCTGCGGGGAATAGCAGATGTCAGATACATGGCCTACGTAGCCCTGATCTGCCATTTTGGACTGGCTCTCCCTATTGGTTATATTTGCGGATTTATACTGGATTGGGGAGCGTTAGGTATATGGTCTGGCTATCCGGTCAGCCTAAGCCTGTTAGGTGTCCTCTTATGGAAAAGGTTCAATAAACTCACAATTCCCTCAAATTAAACTTTAAAACCTCTTACATTGAGTTCCGGAGGAACGGTACATAGTAGCCTGGGATGTAAGTCCCAGGTAGAGAAATCTCCCCAAGGGTGTGCTGTAGGTACACCCCATCTTATGGAAACAATCGGTTTGTATATGCAGTGTCGTGCTTACAGCACTCCATGGACTGCTGATACCTGACCTGGGATTTGCATCCCAGGCTATTATATGACGTCCTTTCAGGACTTGAGAGATAAAGATCAACCTTCGCCAATCACCCTTCAAAAAAATCTTCCGGGGACTACTGAATTACGATCCTGCGGTAATATCTTTCCAGAGATTATCTTCCGGAACCGGAGCCGTAATGGTGAGCTCCTCTTTGGAAACCGGATGGATAAAGGAGGCGCAGCGGGAATGAAGACTGATTCCCCCATCTTTATTGGACCGGGCAGCCCCGTATTTCAGATCTCCTTTAATCGGGCAACCGATCTTTGCCAGTTGGCAGCGGATCTGATGATGGCGGCCTGTTTTCAGGTCTATTTCCAGTAAATAATAATTATCTGAACGGGCGATTACTTTGTAATGAAGAATCGCTTTCTTCCCATCCGGACGCTCTGTATCATAGGCAAAACTTTTATTCTGCTTTTCATTGCGGACGATCCAGTGAACCAACTCCGCTTCTTCAACAGGCGGGCAATTCTTCACAATCGCCCAGTAGGTTTTCTTCACCTGTCCCAGGCGGAACATTTCATTCAGGCGGGAAAGGGCTTTACTGGTTTTGGCAAATAGGACCAATCCGCTGACAGGACGATCCAGACGGTGGGTCACACCGGCAAACACATTTCCCGGTTTGTTATACTTCTCTTTCAGCCATGCTTTTAACATGTCTGAAAGAGGAGTATCCCCGGTTTTATCTCCTTGTACAATCTCATGACAATTTTTATTGACTGCAATGATATGATTGTCTTCGTAGATAACTTCCATATTTTAAAATTACATATTCATACCCCCGCAACAGCAGATCACCTGGCCTGTTACATAAGAAGACATATCAGAAGCTAAGAAAGTAGCTACATTGGCCACATCTTCCGGTGTTCCACCCCGGCACAAAGGAATTTGTTTCGCCCATTCAGCTTTCACCTCTTCAGACAGCACAGCCGTCATATCCGTAATGATGAATCCCGGAGCGATCGCATTCGCACGTACTCCACGGGAGCCCAATTCTTTTGCCACGCTCTTTGCCAGACCGATCATTCCTGCTTTGGAAGCAGAATAGTTAGCCTGTCCTGCATTTCCTGAAACACCCACTACAGAAGCCATGTTAATAATACTTCCGGTTTTCTGTTTCATCATCACAGGGGTTACCGCATGCACAAAGTTAAAAGCCGATTTCAGGTTTACGTTGATCACCATATCCCACTGTTGCTCAGTCATACGCATCATCAACCCATCACGGGTAATACCGGCATTGTTTACCAGAATATCCACACGTCCGAAATCTTTCACGATTTCAGCCACTACCTGGTGTGTATCTTCATAGTCAGCAGCATTGGAAGCATATCCTTTCGCTTTTACACCCAACGCTTCCAGCTCTTTCTGTGTAGCCAGACCATTTTCATTGATTGCCAGGTCAGTAAATGCAACATTTGCTCCTTCCGCAGCAAATTTCAAAGCGATCGCTTTCCCGATACCACGTGCGGCACCGGTCACAATGGCTACTTTTCCTTCCAGTAATTTCATATTTTTTATTATTTAGTAGTTAAGTAATCAGAGTAGTTATCAGTCGCCAAAGCTCCTTAGTAGTTAAGTAGTAATCCTATACTTACTCCTCTAACTTCTTTAACTCCTTTGACTACTGAATATTAACATTCTATCAAACAAGCCCCCGCTGAGTAACCGCCGCCAAACACGGTAATACAAACAATATCTCCTTTTTTAAAGTGGTGATCGTTTTGTGCATAGACTAATGCGGAACTCACTGAACCGGTATTTCCGAACTCTTCAATATTATGAAGGAATTTTTCTTCCGGCAGGTTCAACTGTTTGGCAATGTTGGACATAATACGCATGTTTGCCTGATGACCAATGAAATAAGATAGATCATCTAGGGTGTATCCGTTCTTCTCCAATACATACATGACATTCTTAGGCATATAGGTACAGGCCTGAATAAAGACATCCTTTCCCTCCGGCATCATGATTCCTCCATCGCGGGGACGGAGTTGTACTCCCTCCGGACCTTTGCCAATGTGTCCTAACCCTTCCGTATAGATCTCCCGGATTTGAGGTTCATTGGCTGCCACCGGTTCCTTTGAAATAAAGAAAGCAGCCGCTGCGTCGCCCCATAAATGTCCGGCTTTCGGATCCGTTTCATTTGAATAGGCAGAGTTCTTATCTGCTGAGATGATCAGTGCTTTGGTTGCTTTACCCATAGCAAAGTATCCCTCCACAACTTCCAGTGCATTCAGAAAAGAGGAACAGGCAGACGATAAATATAAAGCCTTTGCCTTAGTTATATTAAACTCTCTCTGGGCGATATGGGCAGCAGTCGCCACCGTATCGTAAGGAGAATAAGAAGCAGCAATGATCACATCCACTTCTGAAATATCATAGGGTAACTTAGGGATTGCATTGCGGATCGCCTCCAGTCCCATTGTGTTAATGTTCTCTTCGGGTTGTGCTTTAGAACGGGATATAATACCGGTACGCTGTTCAATCCACCCACTGGTCAACCCATTCAACTCTAAGAAATAGTCATTATGCACCCTTTCTGCAGGGACATAGACACCTGTAGCATTAATAAACATCCTCGCCTTATTTTAACTTTATTCCATTGAATATTAAATTGACCACATTATCTCGTCTCTTAATGCGCTCACTGATTGTGTTTCCCATCTGCCCACGTATATAAGGAACCTCGAGACCTTTCAGTGCATGATGCAATACAAGGGCTGTGATTTCCACATCCGGCATGCTGAATACTCCTTCTTTTACTCCTGCATCCAATATTCCTTTTAACATCTCTACTTCACGCAGGTCAAAGGTTTTACGGACTTTTTCCACCCGCCAGATATCACGAAAAAAGTTTGCCCTCAGGGTTCCGTTACGGAACACAATGGATTTCACGGCATCTAATCTGGCATAAATAAAGGTCAGTAGTTTTTCATCAGCAGGGAGATCTTTGGAAGCCACATCCAGAAGCATGTTATATAACTTGTCTAATTCCGACTCCACCACAGCTAAATAGATCTCATTCTTACTTTTAAAGTAGGTATATAAAGTACGCCTTCCTTTACGGGAAGCCTGTGCAATATCATTCATAGTCGTATTGTCCACTCCCATACGGGCGAACAACTGCCTGGCTACATCCACTAACATGTCACGTGTCTTAGAAACTGTCACTGCCATTAAATTTTATTGCACATTTTATTTGAAACTGTGCGCAAAGTACCTAAAAAGATTGGTTCTACCAAGTATATTAAAAAAAACTTGCAATAAATTTGTTTTATAAATAATAAGCTTTACCTTTGCACTCGCAATTGAAAAACAATTGTACTATATCGCGGAGTGGAGCAGTGGTAGCTCGTTGGGCTCATAACCCAAAGGTCGTAAGTTCGAGTCTTGCCTCCGCAACTTTTTAAAAGCCTCTATTCATTTTTTGAATAGGGGCTTTTTTCTTACCTACTTTCTACTTAACTACGAAGAAGCAAAACGACTGATAACTCCTTTAACTACTCCTCCATTTTCTTTCTGCTTTTCTGAACCTCCTGCCTGTTCTTTTGTTTGTTTAAGAAAGGGATTAACAAACCGAAACAGGGTACTATGGATTTCATCGATTATTATAATGTATTAGGGATCGATAAAAACGCTTCCCAGGCAGATATCAAAAAGGCTTACAAAAAATTAGCCCGTAAATACCATCCGGATCTCAACCCGGATGATGATTCCGCACACCAGAAATTCCAGCAGATCAACGAAGCCAATGAGGTGTTAAGTGATCCGGAGAAACGAAAGAAATATGACCAGTATGGTGAAAACTGGAAACATGCGGATGCCTATGAAAGCCAGCGGCAACAGTATCAGGGTAGCAGCCAGGGAGGATATGACTTTGGCGATAGCGGAGATTTCTGGTCTTATTCCGGCGGCGGAGACTTCTCGGATTTCTTTGAATCCATGTTTGGTTCGGCACGCAGCGGCAGAAGTAGCAGAGGCAATTATGGTTTTCGTGGGCAGGACTACACTTCCGAATTACACCTGACACTGACGGAGGCAGCCAAAACCCACAAGCAGGTGATCTCCGTGAATAGTAAAAACCTGCGGATCACTGTTCCTGCCGGAGTGGCCAACGGACAAACGATCAAATTAGCAGGACAGGGAGGCCCGGGAAGCAATGGTGGGCCAAACGGTGACCTCTACATTACGTTTGTCATTTCTGAGGACAGCCGCTTCAACCGGATAGGGAATGACCTGTATGCCACGATCCCACTCGATCTCTATACAGCCGTATTAGGCGGTGAACAGATTGTGGAAACACTCCATGGGAAAGTGAAACTGAAAATAAAAGCCGGTACCCAGAACAACAGTAAAGCAAGACTGAAAGGAAAAGGATTCCCGGTCTACAAAAAAGAAGGACAACACGGTGATCTGATCATCACCTACTCGATCACGATCCCGAGCCATCTGACGGAAAAACAGAAAGAGTTGTTCAAAGAAATTCAAAGTCTAAGCTAAAAAACACCTGTCCTATGAAACCGGATTTAATTATATTACATGAGTACTGTGTCAAAGTAAATATCGAACCCTCCTTCGTTTTACTTTTAAATGAAGAAGGGTTGATTGAGATTCTTATCATTGATAACATGGAGTATTTACCTCTCTCCCAGTTGAAAGAGCTGGAAAAATACACCCGGATGTACTATGATCTGGCAATCAATATGGAAGGAATCGATGTGATCCACCATCTGTTAGACCGGATTAAAGGTATGCAGGCAGAAATCAATCACCTGAAAAAGAAACTACGCCTGTATGAACCGGAGTAAGAAAAACAGGATCAGATAGGGTGCAAAAAAACAGGGACCATCTTGTCTGTTCTTTTACATAATTTCCGATTACTCTTCTAATACTTTTTTTCATTTTACCATTCACCCTTCACCTTAAAAAATAGTCTCCTAATAATCAAGACTATAGCATCTAAAAAACGGTGAATAGACGATTTTTCCGTCTATTCACCATTCACCTGTCTATTCACCTGACGCATGTGCGGGAAACCGGACTTTCTTACAAAGAAATTGCAGAGAAGTAAATACAACATAACGGGTTATTAAAGGCTTCCCTAAGGGGAACTATCCTTTTAGTAGAGTATACTTATCCGGAATATGCCGACCCGGTAGGTTATGATACAGGACCCATAAGGTTAAGAGTCAGGTATCATAACCTTATGATACCTGACTCTTAACCTTATGGGTCCTGTATCATAACCTTGCAAGTATGCAATAAAGGGACAAGCACATACTATCCTTCCCATAGTTGCCCTGAATCTACCTGAGAAGATGAGTGAACCTTATTCCGGACAAGACCTTTTCCTGCCTGGCTGAAAGATTATTTAAACGCAGGCAGGATGTATTTCCAGATCAGATTCAACTCCGCCTGCATATCTCCGATATGAGCTGTTGTGACGATCACGGCATTCTTCTCCGGAAGTACAAGAATAAATTGCCCGTTCGCACCATCTGCACGGAAAGAGTTGTGGCGGCTTCTCCACATCTGGTAGCCATAGCCCTGCAACCAGTCACTATCTTTCGGTTTGACCGTCAGGTTTTCCCGTTTCACTCCGGCAGGTAAAGAGGCTATATGGGAAGTAGTAGCGTCATCAAACCACGCTTCCGGCAGGAGTTGTTTGCCATTCCAGTTTCCTTTCTGCAGGATAAATTGTCCCAACTTAGCCATATCTTCCGTTTTAACATATAATCCCCAGCCTCCGACATTAATGCCCTGGGGGCTATCTTCCCAGTAAGCCCCGACAATTCCTAACGGACGGAACAGGCGTGGATACAGATAGTCTATGAGTTTTTCTCCGGTCACTTGCTGGATAATGGCTGAAAGCATATAGGTTCCCAGACTATTATAGACATATTCCGTACCCGGTTTATGAAGCAATGGTTCTTCAAAGAAAACCTTTACCCAGTCTGCATCTTCTTTTGTCCGGATAGCGGCCGTGGGGTCCACATTATGTCCGGAAGACATCGTCAGCAAATGGCGGATCTCGAGTTCTTTCAGGTTATCGCTTAGGGTCACAGGCAACTGATCCGGGAAAAAAGAGATCACTTTGTCTGTTACCTTTATTCTTCCTTCGGCAACAGCAAAACCAATCCCCGTAGCAGTAAAGGTTTTACTTACGGAGTTCAGTATATGGGGCTGATTAAAGGCATGGTCACCTAACCACTCTTCAAAGATCACCTTTCCGTTCCGTAACACCATAATACTATGCAGATCCTGTCCGCTTTTCTTTACTGCGTCTAAGTAACCGGCAAAAGCTTTCGGATTCACTTTTTCCGCAGTAGGTGTACTACGAGGTAAGGGTTTGGTCAGATCATTATAGGAGATCAGGTCTATCCCTTTTTCCTGAATGGCCTGTTTCACTTTTTCACTGGTAAAGACATCCGTCACTCCCTGCCGGTCCACAGCCACATCTTCATATCCAATGTGCATCACGGTCTCCATCTCATCATTATTCAGGGCCGGATGATCAATAAACATGTAATTCCTGCCCGGTTCCAGTTTTTCCAGCATCCGGATAAAAGAGGCTTCCTTCTCAGCAGAGGTCTGCCTGGGACCATCATAACCAATATAGGTAAAGTTATATTCTTCCATCGCCTCCACCCGGTCAATAGCCGGCAAGCCATATTCATTTGCCAGGCGACGTACCAACTTAACGACTTCCGGATCAAACCCGGTAGACATCATATGCCCGGACAGATGACTGATCCGGGGAATGTTTTTAAGAGCCAGTTCTATCTGAGCACGGAACTCCTGTTCAATTTCCCGGATGTCCCACTTATTTTCCATAATAGCCTGTCCCGGATAGGCTTCGTGAGGCCCCATCATAGGGTAGAAATATCCATTCTCATCGGTCAGGCTGGGACAAGAGGTCAACGGTCTCCACTTGATATTTTCCCATTCACTGGTAATAGTCAGATGCAACCCTACATCCACGGTAGGGATCTCCTGTAACATTTTTACAGCTTCCGGAAACCAGGGAGTGACCACCATCACTTCAATAGAGGTTTCTATCCCATTTTTACAGGCTTCCAGACAGGCTACATTCACCGAGTGAAAAGCACCCATATCATCTGCCCGGACGATCAGGCGGGGATTCTTTGATTGGGAAAAAGCGGAAACACAGAGTAGTAATGCCAAAGCAGAGCTTATACTCTTTTTTATAAAGGATGTTTTCTTGATATAGTTGATTAAAGGTTTGTTTATAAAAGTTCGGCTAAAGATACTTATTTTATAAAAAGAATAATTGACATCTGTATAAAAAATTGTTGTCCCAAACCCGGGGAACGATTAAAACCTGGTGGTTTCGGGTTCCGGAGGAACGGTACAGGTTAGCCCGGCACGCAAGTGCCGGGTAGCTCATTTATAAATACTGAGTGCTGTAAGCACGTTACAAAAAAATACCTTCAGTCGCTATGGTGTCGTACTTCCAGCACTCCTAATCTTTAATCTTTATACCTGGGACTTGCGTCCCAGGCTAATATATGCCGTCCCTTCAGGACTTTAAGGATCTAAATTCTTTCCGGATTTTTCTGCGTCCGGCTGCGGTCTATAAGGCTATAATAACTATATTATTATAATTATCAGGTTTACACTTGTGGTTCTACTACACAAAAGGCACCGGATGCTTTGGCGACCATTTTGTCATCGCAATAGATTTCGCATTCACTGAAATGGACCTTCCGGCCGGGTTTGATTACATATCCTCTGGCGATCAGTTCTTTTCCCCAGGCTGCACGCAGGAAAGATATTTTCATTTCCGCGGTCAGCACATCGCGATCTAAGGGAGTCAGGGTGTAGGCAGCAAAACCTGCGATGGTGTCAGCCAAAGCAGCAAGTACTCCCCCATGGCTTACTCCACTATATTGTTTATGTTCGTCTTTCAACTGCATCCGGGCCTCTACGACTCCCTCTTCTATGAAAGTAAATTCAATCCCTAAAAAATTCACGTAGGGATTGGTCCGGACCCGCTGGATTAAACGCTCTTTGATCTGTGTATCCATATAATTAACGTACTACGATTTTACAATCTGAAAGATCATCTACAATAGCCAGGCTTTCTACACGGGCACCCTGCTCTTCGAGGATCTTACGGCCATCCTGAAACGCTTTCTCTATGATGAAGCCCATACCGGCAAGCGTACATCCGGACTGTTTCACCAGATCCAGCATACCTAATGCGGCGTTACCAAACGCCAGAAAGTCATCAATGAAAAGAATATGGTCATCCGGAGTCAGGAAGTTATTGCTGATACACACCGTATAGTCACGATCTTTCGTAAAAGAATGGACTACCGTAGTCAACATGTTCTCCATGGTTTTCGGTTTCTTTTTCTTCACAAACACCACAGGTAATTGCATCAAAAAGCCAACCATAATAGCAGGTGCGATCCCACTGGCCTCGATCGTCACGATCTTATTGATCTTTACGCCTTCAAAACGTTTGATAAATTCTTCAGCAATACGATACATCAACATGGGGTCCATCTGATGATTTATAAAGCTATCTACTTTCAGGATCCCACCGGGATAGCATCTTCCATCCTGCAGGATGCGTTGTTTCAATAATTCCATATTCTTGTTTTATTCAGCTTTGTCTTCTTTTACCTGTATCAGCATATTCGCAAGGATAGCTGTCAACCCTCCGGCGGTGATACCGGAAGAGAAAATACCTTTGATGGCTTCCGGAGCTGTCATGAGGATATCAGGCATCAGCTCAACACCCAATCCTAAAGACAAACTGACTCCTAACACTAAGGTTGCTTTCCGGTTGATCTCCTGAGAAGCAATAATTCGTATACCTGCAGCCGCAACTGTTCCGAACATTAACAGGGTGGCTCCCCCTAATACCGGATCTGGCATCAGCGAGAAGACTACTCCGATAACAGGGAACAATCCTAACAGGATCAACATTCCCGCGATGTAGTAACCTACATAACGGCTGGCAACTCCTGTCAACTGGATAATGCCATTATTTTGTGCAAAAATAGAATTCGGGAAAGAGTTAAACACACCGGCAATCAATGAGTTTACGCCATCTGCCAGAACCCCTCCGGAAACTCTTCTGAGATATTTAGGACCTTCAATAGGTTTTCCTGAGATCAGGGAGTTAGCGGTTACATCTCCTGTTGCTTCAATAGCCGTGATCAGATAGACCAACCCGATGGCAATAAAAGAGGAGAAATTAAAAGCCAGTCCATATTTAAAAGGTACCGGTATATTAAAACTCATCAGGGTCTGGGAAGAAGCGGCACTCATATCGACCATTCCCAACCCAAAAGCCAATCCGTAGCCTATGCATAAACCTAATACGATGGAGCTCATGCGAAGGTATTTGTTTTTTGAACGGTTGAAAAACAAGACACTTAACAAGACCGTTCCTGCGACTCCCATATTCCGGAGACTGCCAAACGTGCCATTTTCCATGGCTCCATAGCCACCACCACAGGAAACAACACCTACTTTAATGAGACTTAGACCGATCAGTAGTACGACAATACCGGAAACTAAGGGGGTGATAATATTACGTAAATATTTAAAGGTGCGGCTTACGATCATTTCTACAGGGGCTGCTGCCATACAGACTCCGAAGATTAAGGGTAGTCCTCCGGCCAGGCCAGCAGTAATAATCGGACCAATAAAAGAAAAACTGGTTCCCTGAATACAAAGCAATCCGGCTCCGACAGGTCCGATGCGTCTGCATTGTATAAAGGTGGAGATACCGGAAACAAAAAGAGCCATCGATACGAGGAAGGCGGTTGTTTCAAGATCCAGATCCAACGCTCCCGCAATAATGAGGGGAGGAGTAATAATAGCCACAAAGATTGCCAGCAAATGTTGCAAAGCCGCAAAGATAGCATCTTTAAAGGGAGGGCGGTCATTGATACCGTAGATCAGATCTGTTTCTTTGATGGGTGAAAGTGTCTCTTCGAGTTCTTCCGTGTTAATTTTCATTGAGTGTTATTTATTTACTTAATTTCCAGCTTTCTTATAATAGGACAATCCTATTTTTCCAATACTCATGAGACATATACTTCCGAAGGATTTCCGCTGTATTCCGCTATATATTCCAAAAAGTGATTGATTTTAGGGTGCAAAAGTAATAAAAAAGGAGTGAATGCGAAACATCACACCCACTCCTTTAACAAAACCTTAAAAGACTAAACCTTACGTCTATTGAATAACAGTTAACTTAATGAATCATAGAGAGGGAATAAGGCAGTGCATCTCCTTTAAAGACACGGCTCTTATTCGGTTGGGAACTCATCTCAAACTCCAGTACGCCACCGTTCATAATATCATCCTGCGTGATGTACCCTTTCAGATAAGGTTTACCATTCAACTTTACGGATTTCACATACCGGTTTTTATCACTGATCTTATTTGCCTTGATCTCAAATGTATTCCCATTTTCCAGGTTTACCTTCATATAGGGCAGATAAGGAGCTCCTAATACATACTGATCCGTTCCGGGACATACCGGATAGAATCCCATGGCAGAGAAAATATACCAGGCAGACATCTGTCCGCAATCGTCGTTACCACATAAACCATCTATATTATTACGATACATGCGGTTCATGATCTCCCGTTGCCAGTACTGTGTCTTATAGGGTTGGGAAGTCCATGCATACAGGAAAGGAACATGGTGGCTGGGCTCATTTCCATGTACATATCCTCCCAACAGACCTTCTTCCGTCACGTCTTCCGTATGTTCAAAGAATTCTGCCGGTAAATGCATCGTAAACAGAGAATCCAGTTTATTTATGAACGACCGGTCACCTCCCATCTGTTGAATCAAACCGTTTACGTCCTGGGGCACATAGAAGGAATAGTTCACGGAATTACCTTCGATAAATCCCTGCCCATGTGTACTCAGCAGGTCAAAATCCGGTTTCCAGCTACCGTCTTCCATTCTGGGACGGGCATATCCCAAAGAGGGATCAAAGATATTCAGATAGTTCGCTGCTCTCTTTTTATATTCATCGGCGATTTCCTTTTTTCCCATGGCCTGGGCTGCCTGATAGATGGTCCAGTCATCATACGCATATTCCAATGTCACTGAAGCAGCATTCCCTGTTCTTTCCAACGGAATGTACCCTCTTTCCATATAGACATCCAGATTATCATAATAAGGGAGTGTGGAACTGCTGAGCATCACTTTTAATGCCTCTTCTTTATTTATCGGAAGTCCTTTGGCCAACGCGTCTGATACCACCGATACTCCATGATAGCCGATCATACACCAGTTCTCATTTCCCATATGGCTCCACACCGGAAGGGCTTTATGAACACTTTGGTTGGCGTGGGCAATCATGGATTTAACGATATCCGTATTCCGTTGTCTGTTAATTACATTTAACAGGGGATGAAGGGCACGATAGGTATCCCATACCGAGAAAATTGTGTAATTGGTGAAATCTTCCGCCTGATGGATCTCATGATCCAGTCCCCGGTATTTGCCGTCCACATCCATGTAGACAGAGGGATTGATCATCGTATGATATAGAGAGGTATAAAGCATGGTCAACTGATCCGGAGTTCCTTCCGCTTCAATCACTTTCAACTCTTTATTCCATTTCCGGTTCGCGATCTCCGCTAACTGGTCAAAACTATACCCGGCTGTTTCCGCCTGTAAATTCTTTAATGCTCCGCCGGCACTGACAGCAGATAGAGCCACTTTTACTTCCAGTTCATCCGAAGAATCCGTTCCAAAGTCAAACCAGGAAATGATCTGACGGCCGCCAATCTCAGGGAAGTTCTCATTCACTTTAAAGCGGCGCCAGAAACCGGTATATAAAGGTTTCTTTTTATCTGTATAGCCATATTGTACGATCGGTTTGGAGAAGGAGATCGCGAAATAGACATAGTTTACCCGGCTCCATCCGTTGGTAATGCGGTAACCGGTTAATAAGGTATCATTTTCCACCCGCAGGTTGGCCCACAGCACTTTTCCGTCATAATTATAGATGCCATGATTTAGATCAAGGATGAGTTGCTTCTCCTCTCCTTTGGGATAGGTATATTTATGAACCCCTACTCTTTCCGTCGTGGTCAACTGAGCTCTTACGCCATAATCTTCGAGAGTTACTTCATAATAACCCGGACGGGCTGTTTCCGTATCATGACTGAAACGGGAACGGTATCCGGCATCCGGATCGGTTGCTGTTCCCGGATTCAATTTTAATTCGCCGGTAAAAGGCATCAACAGGATATCTCCCAGATCCGAATGCCCGGTTCCACTCAGGTGGGTGTGGCTGAATCCGACAATGGAACTGTCTTTATATTGGTAACCTGCGCAATACTCATAGGCACGCGCCTGATATTGTCCGTCAATGTTGTGAGGGATCGTATCGGTGTCCGGACTTAACTGGATCAGACCGAAAGGTACACAGGCACCGGGAAAGGTATGTCCCATGCCATTGGTACCAATAATAGGATTGACTTTGTCTGTAAACGTATTCTGCGCTGAAACAGAAAGGGAAAGGGCACAAAGAGCGATGCCAAAAATGTTTCCCACAATGCTTTTCATTAATTAAATGTGTTTTCGTTTGTGTACTATATATAATAGACGATTAAAGAGGGTTTTACCCCTAAAAGTAATTGTTTTTTTCAATAAAGGTCGTAAAGATACAAAAAAGCCCTGTCTTCCATCAAATGAAAGACAGGGTTTTATTTGCGATACTCTATCAGAAACAGGAGTTACATCATTAAGTGCCTGTTAGTAATTCAGCCTGTTTCTGATCTTCGTATGATTAATACAATGCATTCGCTGAGTTCGGTGAAATATGTGTATTTGAACTCAACACCCGGGCAGGAACCGGGAATATTTCAAACAGCTTATTGTTAGACGCTTCCTTATCCCACCAGGAAGTGGTTACAAACTTATTGAAGCGGATCATATCTGCACGACGGATACCTTCAAAGGCAAATTCTCTTCCTTTTTCTGCCAGGAACTCATCCATGGTCAACGTGGTCGTAGTGTATTGAGTACTTTCCCAGTCTGAATCTTCAAAAGCTCTCTGACGAACACTATTTACCAACTGAACTGCTTCATTGGTAGCTTTATTCCCATTTTTCCGCATCAGGGCTTCTGCCTTGTTGAAGAGTACTTCCGAAAGACGGAATATCACCCAGTCGTTATTCATATTGCCTCTGGCTCCTTCCTCGATCTCATACTTGATAGAACGTGCGCCACTATTCTCTTCCCCTTCTGTCATGGATTTGATATAATTGACCAGGACCAGGTCCTGCTCTTTATATTCTTCCTGCCCTTTCAGGGGTTCAGCGCTTGTGTCAAAGTAGTAGTTTCCATACAAATCTTTCTTGCGGGGATACTGTAGACCAATCAGGAAACCTTCTGTTTTTCTCTTATCATTATCTGCAAAAGAATCATAGAATGTAGGCTGTGTCACTAACCCATTCCAGGGTCCGTCCGTCAGGTTCCAACCTGTCTGGTGTGCATAATGCAACCAGCGTTGATACCAACCCATACCGTGTGCATATACTTCATCATACAAAATAGTCCATATATTTTCTGTTGAGATCACATCATTGTTCACTTTGAAAGGATCATTCCAGTTCACATCCAATTGGTAGCCACCATGATTGATGACCTCGTCACAAGCAGCAATACAATCATCCCAACGGGGAGTGCCGGTATATACTTCTGCGTTCAGATAGAGCCGGGATAACAAAGCATATCCTCCCCATTTATTTACACGGCCGGCTGCATCTGTTTTACTTTCTGTCAGATGGGGAACATTTTCTTTCAGGTCTTTCTCTATAAAAGCAAAGATTTCCGCACGACTACTGGAAACCGGATTAATCTCCCCGATAGATTCTACAATAGGAGCTGTTTCAAACTGATCCATTACATACCAGTAGAAGAAAGCACGGCATACTTTTAATTCGGCGATCGCCTGGGTTTTGGAAATAGGCATATATAGCTCTTCAAAATCCAGCGTTTCCAGATCATCCAGCATATTATTCACCAAACCGATTCCCATATACAGGTTTGACCAGGAATTCTCGATCTGCGTATGTAGTGGAGTCCATTGGTGACGGTGCAGGTTAATCCAGTCACCGTTGTCAAAACCGTGTACCCCTTTCTGAGGCCATGCAGCAGCATCTGCACTTAACTCATTACAGGACCAGGAAGCCTGGGCGACCTGCATCACCCCACAGAAGTGTCCCCAGGGACGAAGCAATGCTGCAATTACTTCATCGGCATTATTATAATAGTTATCTTTTGTTACTTCACTGAAAATCTCCTCATCCAGATTCGTACATGAGTTTGTCAATAAAGTCGCCCCGAACAAAAGAGCAAATATACTTTTCTTAAATATTGATTTCATATTCTTCATTTTTACGACTTATTAAAATCCGACATTAACACCTAAAGTAAACGTTCTTGTACTTGGGTACATACCCCGTTTGTCCAGACCGGCATCCAGACCGGTTACATTCACATCCGGAGTTAATCCGCTATATCCGGTAATAGTAGCCACATTGGTCACGTTTCCATAAATACGGAAATTACGGATATATTTATTTTCCTGGAAGTTGAAAGTATATCCTAATGTCAGGTTATCAATTTTAAGGAAATTACCTTTTTCAACAAAATAAGAAGAGAATAAAGGACTTTCCGTTGTTTTATTATCCAACGCATATTTATATACGTTTCTGCCCAAATCATCTAATGTGTAAGAAGTTCCAAAATACAATTTACCTTCATTCAATACGTCAAAGTCAAACATTCCTCTCAGGAAGAAGCTAAAGTCGAAGTTCTTATAAGTAAAGGTATTTTGCAGACCCATCTTGTATTTAGGTAACCCATTTCCGATAAATGTACGGTCATCCGCATTCAGCCCGGGGATACCATCCAAATCCCGTAAGATATAACGGCCTTCCGAATCAATTCCATCACAGATATAGCCATAGAATGAACCTACCGGGTGTCCTTCCTGTAAACGGAATGCTTTTCCCGGATTTCCCGGCGAAGGCAAGTCATAACGGTCTTCGTAGCTTGTCTGGTACATTTCATTGGACAGGGAGGTCAGTTTATTCTTTTCATAGGAGAATGTAAAGTTAGCCGTGTAAGAAAAGTCTCTGGTCTGCACAATTTCAGCATTCACTGCCAGCTCCAGACCGGTATTTCTCATCGTACCTACATTGGTCATGATCTTATCATGGATCAACGGAGGTTGTTGAGCGGTGTATTCACTAATCAAATCTTTTGTTATTCTTACATACCAGTCAATAGATCCATTCAAACGATTATTAAAGAAACCGTAGTCAAAACCAATATTCAGGGATTTGTTTTTCTCCCATCTTAAATCCGGGTTCGGGTTGTTTTTAGGACCATAGGTAGCAGTCAGCCATTTATTGTTAAAAGAATCCCAGATCCCTGCACCTGTTCCGTATTTTACTAATGACATATACGGATCATTCGGTAAACTACCTGTGATACCATAACCGGCACGGAATTTCAGAATATCCAATGCTTCAAATGTTTCCATAAACTCTTCTCTGGAGATCATCCAACCTGCGCTGACAGAAGGGAACCAGGCCCATTTATTGTTTGCACCGAATTTCGTTGAACCTTCACGACGGATAGAAGCACTGGCCATATATTTACCATCATAGTTGTAGTTGAAACGTGCAAAGAATGCGATCAGTTTACTATAATCTTTATGGCTTTCCATTTTTGCTAATCCTTGTTTCAAATAGGAACCACCTTCCATATTATAAGGGCCAAAAGCATCCGTAAGGAAGTTATTATTTACCTGAGCAAAATATTCTTCGGTGAAATCCTGGTAACTGTACCCTAATAAACCGGTCAGATTATGCAGGTTAATAGAGGTGTTGTAGTTAGCCGTCCATTCCATCGTTTTATTTGTATTATTCAAATAACGGTTGAATGCCTCACCTCCGTCACCATTCTTGATCGCACCATAAGACTTGTTACTCCGGTAGTAGTTAAATACTTTATCGTTCTTTTCCAATGCAAAGAATCCTGAGACCTGCAAACCGGTCATCACTTCGTAAGTTGCTTTGAAACTGTTCAGTAAGTTTTTAGATTCGGACGTACGGGTTTGTTGTTCCAGTTTTGCAATGGGGTTCCATTCTTCATAACCACCATAATTTTCATAATAACTTCCGTCTTCGTTATAGATAGGAAGAGTCGGGTTCATACGGGTAGCCTGATAGAATACATCGTAGTCGTTATATTTATCATCCCCTGTTCTTTTTTCATCACTGGCTAAATAATTAGCCTTTGTATATGAATTAGACATGTGAAAGGATAATAATAACTTGTCTTCTAAGGAGCGGTGGTTTACCATGATGGACCCATTGATCGTTTCACGGTCTGTTTTCATCGCAATACCTTCATTCCTACGATAGTTCAAAGAGGCACGATAGTTCATTTTAGCACTACCGCCGGTAGCTGTTAAGTTATGGACGTGTGTAAAATTGCTTTTGTTCAACAACTTGTCATAGATATCCTCTCTGCCACCAAAGTCAATCACTTTTTCCTCATTTCCGGTTTGCCTTCCATAAGCAGCAAATTCCTCGGCACTCAGAATATCAGGACGTGCAGCAATCGTTTCATGCATAATATATCCTGAATAGTCTACCTGCGAAACACCGACCAAAGGTCGTTTGGTCGTTACGATGATTACACCATTATTACCACGTGTACCATAGATCGCAGCCGCAGAACCGTCTTTCAACACATCCATTGCTTCAATATCTTCCGGAGCAATAGCATTCAAAGAAGACATATTTCCCGGAATTCCGTCAATAATGATCAACGGTTCATTATTTCCTTTCAGAGAAGAGGCACCACGCATCTGGATATTAGGAGCCGCATTCGGGTCACCGGATGGACGGGAGATAGTCAAACCGGCTACACGCCCCTCCACTAACTGCATCGGGTTTACAACCGGTGCTTTATTAAAGTCAGCCGCTTTTACACTGGTAACAGAAGAAGTGATCTCTCCTTTTTTCTGAGTACCATACCCTACTACCACTACTTCATTCAGCAACTGGGTGTCCTCATCCAGAATAATATTCAAATTAGATTTACCTGCTACTTCCACTTCCTGGCTGGCATATCCAATATAGGTAACGATCAACGTGGCATTTGCCGGAGCATCAATGGTAAAGTTTCCATCAAAATCAGTGATCGTACCGGTAGTCGTACCTTTGACCATCACATTCGCACCGATAATGGTCTCTCCTCTTTTATCTTTTACGACTCCGGTAATCCGGTCACTTTGTTGAGGAGCTGCTACAGAGGGCATATCTCTTTTATTACTCAGGATAATCTGGCGGTCTTCCACACGATAGGATACTTCCGAACCATCAAAGACTTTATTTAGCACACTGCCAATGGGCTGGTTCTTTTCCTTTACGTCTACAACCCGGTCCACATCGACCAATTTACTGTTGTATAGAAAATAGAATTCTGAACTCTCTTCAATAGCATTCAAAACTTCTTCTACTGTGGCATTTTGCATACTGAGCGAAATTCGGGCAGACTGGGAGTAAGAAACTTCTGCCTTTGCCTGGAAAAGAAGAACAAATAATAGACATACTGTTATTCTCATTGCAATAGGGATTTTTTTCAATAGACCGTAAAAGGGTCTAAATGCTTTGACATTAATTTTTTTATTCATACGTTTACATGCTTTGTTGATTAATAGTTAATTAATTGACCGTTTGCTTACCGTTAGGTGAGATTTTCGTAAGCAAACGCAAATAGGTCTTTCAGGGAGGCGTGTCTAAACGTTTCCCTGACTGTTTTTCATTGTTTACTCATTTATCATAGGCAATAGATTAAATTTAAAAGTTAACATTCTCAATATGCTGATATTACATTCCCAATTGTGTTTTTTATAATAGCCGTATAATTACTTTTCGTTTAGTATAAGAAAAATCATCCCTTCGTTGTGGTTCTATATATCTCCACTCTAAGGGAGCGGATTGTTTCAATAAATTCAGGATATCTGTTAATGTCTCCGTAGTAAAGGTGGCGGAATACTCATATTGATGTAATTCCTTTCCATGCAACTCTATATCGACATTGAAATGTTGGGACAAACGCCGGGAAATCTCCGGCATCTTGGCTCGCCGGAAAACCATTTTGCCATCTTTCCAGGCCGTCTTGGCATACAGATTCACATTGGATACTAAAATATCATCCTCTCCTTTACGGGTAAATGCCATCTGTCCGGGAGACAAGACTTTAGAAAAAGAGGTGTCTTTCCCATCTTTGGTCACTTCCACATTCCCATCCGCCAGCACCGTTTCAATCCATAACTGGTCCTCATACGCATTCACATTGAACTCCGTACCATATGCACTCACACAGACTCCATCCGGCAGCAACACATCAAAACGATTTTCCGGATCTGCCTTTACTTTAAAATAAGCCTCTCCTATCAAACGAACCTGACGGGTGTCCGAGACAAACCGTTGTGGGTAACGCAACGTACTCCCCGAATTCAAAGAGACTTCCGAACTGTCTGGTAAAATGATTTTAGAGATAAGACCATAAGCAGTCGTAACTTCAATTTCATCCTGAACCCCATGCTGAATATCCGTTAACCGGTTTGAAAGGTAACAGGTTGTATATAATAAAGGTATAACAGAAGCAGCAATTAGAATTTTCGCAGCTTTCCAGCTCCTTTCCATAGATTGATTCAGCCATAAACTCCAGGAGAGTTTTTTCCAGCCACGGGAAATATCAATTTCCTGTTGACGTTTTAATGTTTCCGTAGCCTGCCAAATAAACCGGATGTCTTCGACCTCTTTCCGAAAGTCCGGATGCTGCTGTACATAATGTTCAAAAGCAACCTGCTGTTCCTCGTTGAGTTCCCCCTGAAGATAGGGGATGATATGTGTTTCGTCTATATTCACGTATTGCCGTTTTTTCACTTCACAATCAATAGACGTAGAGCTTCCCTTCATACCCTATGAAAAGTGAACATTTTTTTGTTTTTACGAACGGTTAAATAAAAGAAGTCGTTAGTTCTGCACGTTTACCACAAAAATAGAATAACAAAAGGAAGATAATCTTTTAGTTCCACCCGGAGGATTTTAAGAGCTTTACTCATATAGGCTTCCACTGTTTTTACCGAAATATTAAGTTGAGAGGCTATTTCCGAATAGGTCTTCCCTTCAAACCGGTTCATTTCAAAAACCAGGCGTATATTATCCGGCAACTTATTCAGGGATTCATGGATCATTTCCTCCAGTTCACGAATGGTATAAATATCATCCGAAGTCATCATCTGATGATTTAATAGAGATTGATACGTCCGGTAGTTCTCTTCCGTATCCCGTTTGCGTTGGTGGTCTATACAACTATTCTTGACGGCGGTCACTAAAAAATTCCGTGCGGAAGTATTTATTTCCAATCGTTTCCGGTTTTTCCAGATCTTCAGGAAAACCTCCTGGACAATATCCTCACATGTCTCCTTATCCGGAATGTAACGGGCTGCAAAAACACATAAAGGTGGAAAAAAGTTATAAAATAGTAAACGGAAAGCTTCCTCGTCATCTTTTAAGGCGATCTTCCAGAATAAAGAATCAACCGACAATTGTGTTTCGTTTAGTGCCATGAACTGGTCAAATAAAAGTGTATAGTGCTTCGATATCTTCCCCCTTATATTTGACAAAATTAAAAGATTATTACATATAAACAGTAAATTACGCCAGATTTAACATCCGGCATAATTCACTTCCAGCCCTATCTTAAGATTTACTTTCTTTTTATAATACTCTCTTTAAAGTCTTCTCAAAACTTTGCAGGTCCTCCATCGTGGTATCCCATGAGGTAACCAGACGCACTTCCGAGATCTCTTCATTCCAATAATAAAAATAATAGGTTTCCAATAGTTTCTCCGCAGCCTCTGCCGGTATGGTAAAGAACAACTGATTCGATTCCACTTTCTGAGTAAATTTTATCTGAGGATACTGAAGCAGTATATCGGCAAGTTTCCGGGCATAGGTATTAGCCCGCTTCGCATTTTCAAACCAAACCTCTTTTTCCAGGTAAGGAATAAACTGGGCAGATAAAAATCGCTGTTTGGAAGCTAACTGGGCAGATTGTTTCCGGAAATATTCCAGATTTTCCGTAATTTCAGGCCGGAAAGAGATCACTGCTTCTCCCATCATCATCCCGTTTTTAGTTCCTCCAAAACTCAGAATATCCACTCCGGCATCTACAGTCAGTTCTTTCATGGAACATCCCAAGTAAACACAGGCATTTGCCAGCCGCGCTCCGTCCATATGTAAATACATATCATATGAATGAAGCAGATCTGCAATGGCTCTTACCTCTTCTATCGTATAAACAGTCCCCAATTCGGAAACCTGGGAGATATAAACCACTTTAGGTTGTGGATGATGGCACACTCCAAAGTTATGTAATTTTGGTTTTATCAACTCCGGAGTCAGCTTCCCATCATTGGTAGAAATAGGCACAATAGTTGCTCCCGTCATCCGGGACGGTGCTCCACACTCATCCACATAAATATGAGCTGTCTCTGCACAGATAATACTATGGAACGAACGGGTGACTGCCTGTAAGGCCACAGAGTTCGCCCCGGTTCCGTTAAACACAAAAAAAGGAGACGCCTTTTCTCCGAATATCTCTTTTAACTTCTCTGTTGCTGTTTTGGTCCAGGGATCACTCCCGTAACCAACCGCATGATTATCATTCGCTTTCAGAATAGCCTCCATCACCAACGGATGGACCCCTGAATTGTTATCACTGGCAAAACTTCTCATATACTTCTGAATTTTCTGCCAAAAGTATACATTTCTATAAGAGTTGACAAATAACATATTTCTTAATTATTCAAAAGAAGATAAATATTTATATCTGTTATAATAATAACACTTTTTTAATAATAATTGATGCCAAATAACATATCTATTTATTTTTATATTTAATTAAAATATTTGATTATTGT
>JAJQEE010000007.1 GCA_021201865.1 Tannerellaceae bacterium
TAGACATTGTTCTTATGAAGATAGATTTAATATAGAAGGGAGTCAAAATAAAATATCAATTGATTATATCCTGGAGGGGAAAAATGTTTTATTTTTTGTTTTTCGGACGAATTATTATCATTTACAGGAATCTAATACCTATTTAGGAGTATATAACAAGCATGATAAGTCTGTTAAAATAACAAACAAACCCTATATAAAAGATTCTGCAAATAATTTTATTATTGAACCACTGCAAACGGCAACATCTGATGGGCAATTAGTTGGATTAATGGATGCTGCCTCATTTATAGAAAATATGAATAGGGAAAATATCTTAGACTTATCCGAGGAAGATAATCCTATAGCAGTAATAGTGGAATCATGAACCACTTACTTATAGCATCGTGTATTTCCATTAATCCGTTCCAGACTTATTTTCACCTCCTGTAGGGGTTTGAAAATTTTTATAGTCTGCCTTTCTGTGTTTCACCTGCTCCGGTTCCTTTATATTTACTGGCAGGAATATTAAATTTGTAGTGCACAGTCAGACCGATAGAACGCCAGCTATATCTTTGATCCATACTCATGGTACGGATTTTACCGTAATATATCATTTGTTTATTCCGGTAGGTATTGAATATATCGTTTGCTTGCAGAAGAAGTGTGAGTCGCCGGTTAAAAAACTCTTTATACAGACTTGCTTCACTCCACCAGGTGGCTTTATAAGATATATTACTCCGGTCTGTCTTTCCTTCCCAGTTTATATCTGCGCTTAGTGTGAACCCTGCCGGCAGATCCAGCGAGTTTTTCCATCTGATTGCTAAGGATGCTCTATCTAAGGATAATTTATTATTTTCAGGGAGTCCGGGAGCGTCTACCTTATACCATTGTTTATATATTTCAAAGCTCCATTGCGGTGACCAATTACCGATTTTAGGTGCCGCATTCACCATCAGGTTCATTGCATTATAAGACGGGGCATTTTCCTGTCGTAATAAGGCAATGCCTGGATTTTCTGTTGAATAGGTCTCACTGGAAAAGATAAAGTCATTTTTTATGTGTTGCAGGTCTGCATATAAAAGTAGCCATTTATAAGAACTTTTAAAGGCTCCTATATGACTGGTAGAAGGCTTTAAAAGAGGATTTCCACTTTCATAAGTATATCTGTTTACATAGTCTATTCTGTTTCTCAGCATTTCATAAATAGGTCGTGTAATATCGGAAGTGTAACTCAATTGAGTTTCTATGTCTTTGACAGGAACAGACAGGGAAAAGGATGGAAAAAAATGATTATAATTCTTGCTTTGTTCATCCTGATAAATTCCTGATTTATAATAATTGAAGTTTACATTCTCAAAACGTAGACCTGCCTGAACTCTGACTATATTTATTTCCCGGCTATATTCCAGAAATCCTGAAAATAGTCTTTCTTTGATCTTACTATCATCATTTTCCACGATACCTTCCAGGTTTTCATATAAACTGGTTCGTAATGTATGTGTAAATTCTCCTCCAAGAGAGATTTCTCCTCCGAAAACAGAAGAGGAAAGAATCATTTTGGCAGCGTAAAAGGTATTTCGGGTTTCCGTATCCGTATGAACGGTATTTTCTTCATCGCCTGCAGCAGCCGTATGAATTTTTCCTGTGTCAAACCCGTAACGGTTTCTTTATTTCTTAGCACAGTAGTATTTACATCTATATTCCACGTCCCCACTTTCCCATTATAATAGGCATTGGCTTCATGGTACGTTTCAGGACTTTCTGTGTTTATAAGGCTGGTGGACCTTTCAACCAAAGCATGATCTTCATAAATAGTTGTCCCTATGTTCATATCCATATCCGCATTTGGATAACGTGAATAACGGTAATTGCCTCCGAAGGATTGATCCGGATTTAATGAATAATTCACAGCGGTATTTGCTATTATCTGTTGGGAGGAAATCTCCTGATAGGTATTCATTTTTTGTTCTGTATAGTTCTCCAGATAGGTGTTTTGTATAGCTTCATTTTTTCTCCAGTTATATTTGTCTGTATAAGAAATCATACCGGCAATATCAAGTTTATCCCGTCGATAATTCAGATCTAATTGATTTTTATAAGAAGTTTTGTCATTGTAACTTATATTTGCTCTATCGCCAAAACCAAATCCATCATCTGCTTTTTTCTTCGTATGGATTTTTATTACAGCTTTGACCGATTTATCATAGCGGGCTCCCGGATTTGTAATAACTTCTACGGATCTGATATTCTCGGAAGTGAGTTGGTTTAGTTCGGACAAATCATGAATTTCCCGGCTATTTATATAAACTAATGGTTTACCCCGGCCGAAGACATTTATATCTTCTCCTTTTTGCATGATGCCTGGAATTTTTACCAGGACATCTTCTGCAGTTCCGGCTTTTTCCAGGATGGCTCCTGTTATATGGGTAACCATGGCTTCTCCTTTAATATGTGTAGTCGGAAGTGACCCTTTCACTATGATTTCTCCTAATAGTTGTGTATTCTCAGCAAGTAATATATTTCCGGTCTCTGTCTGGTGTGGTTTAACGGATATTACTTTGTCTGTATAGCCAATGTAGGTGATTTTTAATAGCGCATTCTTTTCCGGGGAGATAAGTTCAAATATTCCATTTTCATCGGAAATAGTTCCCGTAATAAAAGTTGAATCTGTCTCCATCAATATAATATTTGCAAATGCCACAGGCTGTTCGTAAACATCTGTGATTTTCCCGGTCAGATTTTGTGCCTGACTAATAAGAGCATTTAAAAGGATGCTTATAATGAGGATACTATGTTTCATTTTTATCTATTTTTTGTTTTCATCAAGAGTTATATATTTTTTTCAACCACTGCTTTCCGGTATTCCGGGTTTTTCCGGATTATAGCGACTGTCAATAGGGTGTGTTCCAAATATCTTTTTACTGGTTCACAGAAAGCCGGATTACAGCTATTTTATACAGATAAAGAAAGTTTGCTTCGCTGATGGAATAAGTTTTTCTCCTTTAAAATAATTTGTTTCATATTCATTCGTTTTTATGGTGCAAAATTATAGCTGACAAAATTGATGGATACTACACGAAAGTGTAAAAAACGGAATACTTTAAAAACAACTACCCAAAAGGGTAATTCTTACATGTCTTATCGAATGGTTAGAATTACACTTTTGTGTAGCTAATACGATATATCTTAGATATATTTTTGTCTAAACATATCAAAAAAATTTATGGAAGAAAGATATATCCGGAATCGTATCTATATTCTGGAAGATGAACAACAATTAATAAAAGAGGCAAAAATCCTTTTAGCAGGAGCTGGAATTGGCAGTATTATTGCAGAATGTGCTTTGCGTTTTGGATTTGAACATATAACAATTGTAGATGGAGATAAGATTGAGATGAGTAATTTGAATCGCCAAAATTATACGGAAAATGATATTGGCCGTTACAAAGCGGAAGTGTTGGCTCACCGTTTATCTTTGATTAATCCGCGTGCTACCATTATTTCTCATTCCTGTTTTATAGATAAAGAAAATGTTGAGAGAATCATTGAGGGACATCAGATTGCTGTGAATGCTTTGGATTTTAATTCCGGTATCCCTTTTATCTTCGATGAAATATGTAAAAAGTATAATATTCCGGTATTACATCCTTATAATTTGGGATGGGCAGGAATGCTTACTGTAGTTAAACCGGATAGTATATCTTTATCTCAACTATCAGAAGAGTATCATAATTTTGAACTGCGTATGGCTGAGTATATATTGCGTTATGGACGTTTTTGGAATGAACCTCAAGAGTGGTTGGAAAAAATAGTTTCCGAGTATAAAAATGAAGAGGAAGCTTTGCCACCGCCTCAACTTTCTATAGCATCCTGGATAATTGCCGGGTATAGTGTGAATGCTATGTATAATCTGGTAACTAAAAAAGATCTGAAAACTTTTCCTAAATTTTATCTTTCATCAATTTTGGATGATCATAATTGACTTTATTATAATATCTTATGTGTGATTGCATAAGATAAAGCCTCTGTAATATTTTTTACTTTCAATTTGTCGTATATTTTTCTTTTATAAAATTTGATAGTATCCGTTGCCAAACATAAATGATCGGCAATTTCATTAATTTTATATCCTTGTGCAGAAAGAATTAATATATCTTTTTCTCTTTCATTCAGGATGATTCCCTCTATCTCTTTCCATCGATGTCCCTCGAGTGAATATTCCCAATAAGAAGTTTGATTTGTTTTTCTGAGTTCTATATGTCCGGCAGTGTGATTGGAAGATAATGATACAACACAAATCGCAAGCCATATCTTCCCCTCATTCGTTAATAATATGGGAGTTAATCGATGATTTATAAGAGTTTGTTTTTTGCCTTTTTTCAAATGAAAATCGTAGAAAATAGTATAATTACAACGTTCTTCTTTGGGTATTTTATCAAAAAATATAAATCCGGCTCTGTTTATTTCTGCCAACATGTCTTGTTCCTGTTCCGGTACATGCAGCATATAAAACATATAACCTAATTTTTTTACTTCTTCAGGAGTATGTCCGCATAGAAAGAGAGGATTAGGTGAAACATATAAAAAATCTTTTTTGAAATAGTCTATGACATATATGCTTTGATTGGTAGTTCTGGAAAAAGCATCAAATGTATTTATCAATAAATCGACTATATTATAATTTTCGTCCGGAATATTGCTCACATGATTAGATGAAAAAAAAGAAGTCTTCAATATGTGCCATATAAATTCCAATTGATAATTTATATGACAAAGATAAAATTTTTGAATATAAATAAATTAAGATTTGAGTTTAAAAAATATAAATTGATATAGAATCATGATATATCTCTTGAGAATAAGACGAAAAAAGATAAAAATGTTTGATTTTAGATTAAAATTGTGTTAGAATATTATTTAATGTTTAAAGTTTAGTTTGAATAAAAAGTGTTTTTAATATATGAATTAAATAATTTTCATCATGAATCCTAAATATACTCAATCTAAGGATTGTAAAGTATTTAGAATTCATAATGAAGAATTATAAAATTGTTTAGAATTTCTTCTCCACAACCGCTTGCATCACATTGACAATATAGTCGCCTAATTTTTCACATTCGCTGATTATATCCATGAAGTAGACTCCGTCCTGATACTGATATTTCTTATCGTTCACATCTTCCATGTTGTGGAGCTTAATCTGGTTACGATAATTGTTGATCTCATTTTCCAGATTATAGGAAGGATTGATGTCGTCATGGGTTACTTCCGGTTTGTTGAGCACTTCAATCATATGAATAAAGGCTTTTTCCAATAAGGAGAACATGTGTTCTGTGCGGTGGTTCTGTTCTTCCGTGAATACGGACTTCCCTTCATTTCTTCTCCGGATTCCCCTGGCCAAATTGTTACAGGAGTCTGCTATACTTTCAATCTCTGTGACGGCTCTTAACATGATACGAAGTTCTTCTTTCCCTTCGGAACTTAAACGGCCTTCCCCTACATAAGTCAGATAATTGGCTATTTCAACTTCCATCCGGTCGCTGATACTTTCATATTTTTCGATCCGGCTATATAGCTTCAGAAATTTTTCTTCATTTTTCTCGTAATATAGTTCTCTTACCATCCCAAACATCCGGTAGGTACGTTCTCCGAATACAGTAATTTCATTTTTAGCCTGTACTAACGAAAGTTCAGAAGTTGAAAGCATGCTGGATGTAATGAATTTTAACTGGAACTCCTCCTCATCATTTACATTTTTCGGTTTGATCAATGCGGAACAGATTTTCACATATAGGTTTACAAACCAGATCATGAGGCAAACGTTGATGATATTAAAGAAGGTATGAAACAGAGATAATCCGTATGAAACAGAGATCTGTAAGGATAATAACTGTTTTTGTAGAGCAATCAGATTCGGATCTGTTAATTCTGCATTGGAAGTAATCAGCGCAACTATCTGTGGATCTAAAGTCGCCAGAAAATCAGTCATTGCATTCGGATCTCCCGGACCGTAATTAGTGACTATCCATCCGATCATATTAATAAATGGATAGAATAATATCATCACCCAGACTACCCCGAATATGTTAAACATTAAGTGTGCTAATGCTGCACGTCTGGCTGATATATTCGCTGAAATAGCCGCCAGGTTGGCAGTGATAGTAGTACCTATATTTTCTCCTAAAACCATGGCTGCCGCCATTTCAAATGGGATCCAGCCTTTACTACACATGATCAGGGTAATGGCCAGTGTCGCACTGGAGGATTGCACAATAATCGTAAGGATCGTTCCCAGCAAAAGGAAAATGAGGAGGGAAGCATATCCCATGGAAGTATAGCTCTGCAGGAATGCCAGGATTTGAGGGTTGGATTGCAGATCGGGAACAGAATCTTTGAGATAAGCTAATCCCATAAATAAAAAGGCAAATCCGATTAAAAATTCTCCCCAGGATTTTCGTTTACTTTTTCCTGAAAAAATTAGAGGAAGGGATAAGCCGATTAATGGAAGAGCGAAAACACTGATATCCACTTTGAATCCGAACAAAGAGATAATCCAGGCTGTTACTGTAGTACCGACATTGGCACCCATGATTACACTGATGGATTGTGCTAAGGTGAGAAGTCCGGCATTTACGAAACTTACTACCATCACGGTAGTGGCGCTGGAAGATTGGATAAGGGCTGTGATAAGAACGCCGGTCAGAACTCCGGTAAACCGGTTAGTGGTCATAACCGAGAGAATATTCCGAAGTTTATCCCCGGCAACTTTCTGTAGGCCTTCACTCATTATTTTCATCCCATAGAGGAACATTCCTAAAGAGCCGACCAATGTCAGAAAGTCAAAAAATGAATAGTCCATTTAAAAAAATATTTGTGCGGATAAAGTTATCCAATTTATATTTCTAAATTTATCCGGCAAAAATAAAAATAATAACTGATAAATTTAAAAGATAACTAAATTGTTAAAGGG
>JAJQEE010000031.1 GCA_021201865.1 Tannerellaceae bacterium
CTATTTAAAATCTATAAATTGCATTCTGAACTAATTGAATTAATTATTTTGTTTGTAATCAGTTTTTTAAGAGGTTTGGAAGGTTGAGGTCTTTTAGTTTGGCACGATATTTTTACATAGAAATGTAGATTCGTTTTTTTAGCGTTTCTACATTTAACCGAGAAAGATCTTTCTAAAGGAAAGATCCATTATTTTGAAAGGAGGCTGCTTCCGTGAGGAAGTGGCCTCTGTGAATATATGGAAACAGGCATCTATAAATAAATTATAAATATCATCTTGTTACATTTTTAACAAACTTATATGTGTTTTATAACACATGAATAATAAACAGATATCAGACAAGCAATTGGGAATCAGTCCTTTTTTTGAAGAAAAGAGTTTGAATTGTTAAGGAGTTTATATCGTAATTTGTTTTTTTAATATTTAAATGATATATTTGATACTCATTAATTGCTAACAATTTGATAGTAAAATATTACTTAAAAACACAAATCGTTTTATGAGCTATTTGAAGTTTGACAAAACAATAATGATTAATCTGGAAGAATCACTTAGTCGTGAAGTTCTCCGGACAAACAGAAAAGGCGCATATCATTGTACCACGGTTGTTGACTGTAATACAAGGAAATACCATGGATTGCTGGTGCTACCCGTACCGGAATTAGATGATGATAACCACGTTCTTTTATCCTCTTTGGATGAAACTGTAATCCAGCATGGAGCAGAGTTTAACCTGGGTTTACATAAGTATTTTGGGGATAATTATAGTCCTAAAGGACATAAATACATCCGCGAGTATTCCTGTGAAACGGTTCCCGGGACGGTATACCGTGTAGGAGGAGTGATCCTTTCGAAAGAGAAAGTTTTCTCTTTGTATGAAAACCGGATCATGATTAAGTACACGCTGGAAGATGCTCATTCGGCTACGACACTCAGGTTCCGTCCGTTCCTGGCTTTCCGGAACGTAAAGGAATTGACACATGCCAATGGCTCAGTGGATCAATCGTATACCGAAATTCCAAATGGAATAAAAACCTGTATGTATCAGGGGTATCCGGAATTATTCATGCAGTTCAGTAAAAAAGTTAAATTTGTTTTTGAACCATATTGGTACAATGGAATCGAGTATCCGAAAGAAATGGAGAGAGGATATCCTTATCAGGAAGATCTGTACGTTCCCGGGTATTTTGAAGTACCGATTAAAAAAGGAGAGTCTATTATTTTTAGTGCTGGTATTAATCAGGTCATAACTACCCGGTTAAAAGGGTTGTATGAAAATGAGGTGCATTCCCGTACTCCCCGTACCAGTTTCTTTAACTGTCTGAAAAATTCCGCTCAACAGTTCTATTTCCGTCCGAATGATGATGATGCGTATCTGCTGCCGGGTTATCCCTGGTTTAAAGTACGTGCCAGGGATATGTTCATTTCCTTACCGGGATGTACGCTTTCGATTCAGGACCCGGTCCGGTTTGAAAAGATCATGACCACTGCCATGCCGGCTTTACGTGCTTTTATGGAGGATGGAAAATTAGATTTTGTGATCCATGAGATTGACCAGCCGGATGTTCTGTTGTGGTGTGTCTGGGCTATCCAGCAATATGCTAAAGAAGCGGGAGCAGAAACTTGTAAAAAGTTATATGGAGATCTGATAAAAGAGATCATTGATTATATTTCTTCCCAGGGACATCCGGATATGAAACTGATGGAGAATGGATTGCTATATGCCGAAGGAAAAGATAAAGCCATTACCTGGATGAATTCAACGGTGAATGGTAAACCAGTAGTACCTCGTTCCGGTTATATTGTAGAGTTTAATGCACTTTGGTATAATGCTCTTTGTTTCCATAAAGAGTTGAATGAGGAGGCCATAGATGAAAAAGTTGCGAATCTGATACCATTGATCGATAAATCCTTCCCGGAAGTATTTGTAAATGGTTATAACTATTTGTTTGATTCGGTAAGTGGTTCTGTGGTAGATTGGAGTGTACGTCCTAATATGATCATAGCGGTAGCGATGACTTATTCACCTTTGACAAGAATACAAAAAAGAGCGATTGTTGATATTACCACCAAAGAATTACTTACTCCTAAGGGAATTCGTTCTTTAAGTCCGAAGAGTGAGGGATATAAACCTTATTATGTGGGTCCACAGGTAGAACGTGATATGGTGTATCATCAGGGAACCGCCTGGCCCTGGTTGCTGGGGTTTTACCTGGAAGCCTATCTGCGGGTATTTGGAATGAGCGGGGTCTCGTTTGCAGAACGGATGTTGATCAGTATGGAAGAGGAGGTCAAGCTACATTGTATTGGTACTATTCCTGAACTATTTGACGGTAATCCCCCTTTCACCGGACGCGGAGGTATCTCATTTGCTATGAATGTAGCAGCCATTTTGCGGGTAGTGGAAGTATTGAAGAAGTTTAACGCGGAATAAAACGATAGTCTATAGTATGAAAGCATTAATGTTTGGATGGGAGTTTCCCCCTCATATTTTAGGGGGATTAGGAACGGCCAGTTTTGGATTAACCCGTGGGATGGCGATGCAGCCGGATATGGATATCACGTTTGTGATACCTAAACCCTGGGGAGATGAAGATCAGAGCTTTCTGAAGATAATCGGTGCCTGCAATACTCCTATTGCCTGGCGGGATGTAAACATGGATTATGTAAGCAGCCGTTTATCTAAATATATGGATCCACAGATCTATTATAATTACCGGGATCATTTGTATGCCGATTTTAATTATATGCATCTGAATGACCTGGGTTGCATAGAATTCTCCGGTCGTTATCCGGATAATTTGTTGGAAGAAATTAATAATTATTCGATTGTTGCCGGAGTAATCGGTCGTGCGGAGCAGTATGATATTATTCATGCACATGATTGGCTGACTTACCCTGCAGGGATCCATGCCAAGAATATCAGTGGCAAACCGTTGGTGATCCATGTCCATGCGACCGATTATGACCGGAGTCGTGGAAATGTGAACCCGAATGTGTATGCCATTGAAAAAAATGGGATGGATTTTGCGGATCATATTATTACTGTAAGTAACCTGACCCGGCAGACAGTGATTGAAAAATATCATCAGGATCCCTCCAAAGTAACTACCGTACACAATGCAGTGGAACCGCTAAGTGCTGAGATCCTGTCCATTCCGGATAAAAAAGGAGTGAAAGATAAAGTGATCACCTTCTTAGGACGTATTACCATGCAGAAAGGACCGGAGTATTTTGTGGAGGCTGCTGCTAAAGTGTTGGCGAAGGCACCGAACGCCCGTTTTGTGATGGCCGGTAGCGGAGATATGATGGATCAGATGATCCGTCTGGCAGCAGCAAGGAATATTTCAGACCGGTTTCATTTTACCGGTTTTATGAAGGGAAAACAGGTATACGAAGTATTGAAAGCCAGTGACGTCTATGTAATGCCTTCCGTATCCGAACCTTTTGGTATTTCTCCTTTGGAAGCTATGCAATGTGGAGTTCCTTCTATCATTTCAAAGCAATCCGGATGTGCGGAGATCTTAGACTATGCCGTAAAAGTAGACTATTGGGATATTGAAGCGATGGCAGATGCGATGTACTCTATTATTACTTATCCGGCTATGCATGAATTCCTGAAAGTAGAAGGAAAGAACGAGGTGGATAATATCAAATGGGAATATGCCGGCCAAAAGGTACGTAACATATATGACCAGGTGATCAGTAAAAAATGAAAGGACAATAAAACTATAAATATATTATGAAAACTATTTGCTTTTATTTTCAAATACACCAGCCATTCCGGTTAAAGAGATATCGTTTTTTTGATATAGGAAATGACCATTACTATTATGATGATTTTCAGAATGAGGAAATCATGAGACGGATCACAGAACGTTGTTATCTTCCTGCAAATCGCACGATTCTGGAGATGATTAAAAGTAGTGGTGGTAAGTTCAAAGTAGCTTTTTCTATTTCAGGAACAGCGTTGGAACAAATGGAAATCTATAGTCCGGAAGTCATTGATAGTTTTAAAGAACTGACAGCAACAGGAAATGTAGAATTCCTTACGGAAACTTATTCTCATTCACTCTCTTCGTTGGGTGATCCGGAAGGCTTCAAACTACAGGTAAAAAAACACCGGGATAAAATACAGATGCTATTTGGTGTGAAGCCGAAAGTATTCCGTAATACAGAATTGATCTATTCAGATGAAATCTCGGAACTGGTGTACGGATTAGGTTTCAGAGGTATGTTGACGGAAGGGGCTAAACATATTTTAGGCTGGAAAAGCCCGAATTATGTGTATACCTCCGCTTACCGTCCTCAGCTAAAGCTACTTTTAAAGAACGACCGTTACAGTGAAGATCTTTCTTTGAGATTCTCCAACTATAGCTGGACAGAATATCCTTTGACAGCAGATAAATATATGTCATGGATCGCCGCCACTCCGGAATCAGAACAGATCATTAACCTGTTTATGAATTATGAAGTGCTGGGTTCCTTACAACCTGCTGAATCCGGTATCTTTGGCTTCCTGAAAGCACTTCCGCGTTTTGCCGCGGAAAAAGGAATTAGTTTCTCCACTCCTTCTGAAGTCTTCTCTTTGTTGAAACCTGTGGATTCCATTTCTGTTCCTTATCCGATGTCCTGGGTGGATGAAGAGAAAGATTGTAGTTCCTGGTTAGGGAATGTTCTGCAGCAGGAGGCTTTCCGTAAGATCAATGAAATCAGTGAACGGGTAAGATTAGTTGAGGAGAGACGTATTAAACAGGATTGGGACTATCTGCAAAGTAGTGACCATTTCTATTATATGAATACGAAACATGTCGGAGAAAAAGGATTCAGTCCTTATGATAATCCCTATGATGCATTCAATAATTATATGAATGTCCTCTCTGACTTTATTTTCCGTGTGAATGCCCAATTCCCTTCCTCTATAGAAAATGAGGAGCTGAACTCTCTGCTAATGACGATCAAGAATCAGGGAGAAGAGATAGAAGCTTTGCATAAAGAGCTGGAAAAGACGAAAAAAAAACTGGTAAAAAAAGCAGTAACTGAAAGATAAGATGAACCTTTTGAATTTAATTCTGTTATTATGATATAGTGTTTTTCATGGTATTAGAATTAAGTTAGATTAGGTTATCCGTCTTGTTCGTGAGAATAGGACGGTTATTTTTTAGGTTAATAATGAGATAAAAAGAAGGTGTCTGAAAAAGTTTTCGGACACCTTCTTTTTAATGGCCTTTATATTTGGAAACAGTCAGGATCTCCTGAGCATCCTGTAGCTGCATGAGTCTTTCCGGACTATTGTTACTTTCTTTCATGTAATGGATGATGATCTGCCAGCCAATCCAAATCCCCAGATTGCCGGGAGCATCGGGAAAGATCATAGACGGCGAGGGGGTATCTTCAAAATATTTCGTGGTAACCATGATATCCGGCGTATACAGATGTTTACGCTCAATGATCGATTTCCAGATCGCTTTACTGTTTTCTACACACCAATCATATTCTTCTTTGGTATAGCCCAGGAGGTCATAGGGAGTAATCTGTGGAAGTGCATTGGGCACTAAGTATTTAATTTTGCCTTCGTAGACCATCCGGTCCAACAGTACACTTTCATTGCCTTCAAAAGGAAATTCAGTCATCAGCCATCCGGATAGGTAATCCGGCACAATATAGGATTTTTGCATTTTCTGACGTTGGTTTTCATAGAAGAAATCCTGATATAGCGGATATTCTTTTCCCATATATTTATCTATAGAGATAGAAAGCAAATCTTCTCCTGCCAGTACATTCTGGTTGAGTCCCGATACATGCATATATATTTCCGGGAGCTGCCTGTCTGGAAAAGAGGCTTGCATATAGGCAAAGCCATTCCCTAATTCCTGTTCTATGTCTTCCACGGAATCATATAACCGGATTGCTTCAGCGTATAATTTTTTTAATGTAGGTTCCGAATAATAATTTTCCAATCTGGCAAAGAATCCGGACTGATCAGGAGACTGCATATTTAATATGGCTTTTCCTGTAATATCCAGCATGTGCGGATATTCCTGTAAAAGGGGTTGACGGAGTATAGTATCATCTGACTCTATTAACTGAAATAGTGCTTTATCAAAACGATGGATACGTATAGGTTCAGCAGTCAGATGGGCAGAACTACTATGGCCGTTACAAGCAGAAAAAATAAATAGGAATGTCAGAAAAGAAATAATCCGGATCACCATTTGCTTACTCTTAGTTATTTGTATCAAAACGAATTGGATATGAAATTATTGTTCGTATGTGAATTTAAAGAAAGTGTATAAGTTAATTTACTAATTTTTCCAGTTCCTTTTGTTGTTCCGGAGATAAAGAATTTTTCATGTTTTCATAGACAAACTGACCGACAATAGTATTTCTGTATTTTTTTATAAATTCAAAATTGTAGTCTCTGTATTCTGCCTGCATGAGTTGCATATTTTGCTTTATTATTTTCTGTTCTCTAAGTTCTCTTCCTTGCATAGAATTTTGCAAATTTCCCATCCGTTTATTTATATCTTCTCTTTTTTCTTTCCACTGTTGCAATAAATCATTTTGCTTAGTGCCAGAGGCAGAACTTATAGAAGCTAATAAAATATTAATTTGGCCTTTCTCTATTACTATTAATAAAGATTGTAGTTCTTGTCTCAAAAGATGTTTTACACGAATTATCTTAATTTCTTCACTTAAAAAAATTACCTCTAAAATAAAATTTACTATTTGTGATATAAACGGAATCAACATTTTTATTAGTCGCATCTTTCAGAGGAATAAGATATAGTTTTT
>JAJQEE010000090.1 GCA_021201865.1 Tannerellaceae bacterium
TTGACATTGAACAGATCTCCACCAAAGGGTGGCAGGATGGTGGAACAGAAGAAGTCCATTTTTAAAAGAATAAAATATAGGAAAGATTTATCTAAGTAGTAAGTAAATAAGTTTATTTTGATTCAATGGACAGGAGTGCCTGGGATAGGTATTCCTGTCATTTTTTTATATAACAGCAGATGTTAAAAAGATATCCTTATATGAGGTGTTATTAATTTTTTGTACGTTTGTTCTATAAACAGAAAACGTCAGAAAATGCAAAACCGTCGGATTATTGAAATTTGTGCTAATTCAGCTCAAAGTTGTGCGGAAGCAGAAGCAGGAGGAGCTACTCGTGTAGAATTATGTGCTGCTATTCCGGAGGGTGGAACTACCCCCAGTTATGGAGAGATCAAAACTGCGCAGGATTTAACATCCAATATAGATATTAATATTATTATCCGGCCGAGAGGAGGAGATTTTCTCTATACGCCGGCAGAAATACAATCTATGTTGTATGATATAGAAATGGCTAAACAGTTGAATGTCCATGGTGTAGTAGTCGGTTGCCTTACAAAAGAAGGAGAGGTTGATCTTGAATTATTAAAAAGATTGGTGCAGGCTGCCAAACCGTTATCTGTTACTTTTCATCGTGCTTTTGATGTATGCAAAGATCCCTTTGTCGCTTTGGAACAAATCATAGAGGCCGGATGTGATAGAATCCTGACTTCCGGACAGCAGGCAGATGCCGTGGCTGGAATCCCACTGATAGCCCAATTGGTTGAAAAAGCAGGCGACCGGATCATTATTATGCCGGGATGTGGGGTCCGGGAGAATAATATTGCTAAGATCGAAGCGGAAACAGGAGCGAAAGAGTTTCATACCTCTGCCCGGGAGATGGTATATAGCAAAATGGAATACAGAAATGAAAATGTACCGATGGGTAGTTCTGTTGTTACTTCCGAATTTGAAACAGTACAAACGGACCGTAAGAAAGTCGCTTTATACCTATAACTATTTTTAAACATACAAATCCAATCGTTTATTCAATTGGAAAATAGTATTTTCGTGGCTTCATAGACGCTTTTTAAATAGACCATGAAATATATACTTATTACTGTTAACCTTTTACTGGGAGTGTTGTGTTTTGCCCAACGGGATTCTGTCGTTCCTTTTGAGGATGCTTATAAACGTGTTTATCAGGTGACGAAAGTTTCCGGTATAAAGCCGGTTATGGATGGCCGCCTCGATGAAGATTTCTGGATGAACCATGGAGAATGGTCCGATCGTTTTGTTCAGATTACTCCCTTTGAACGTGCTATAACCCCTTCTACTACCCGGATGAAAGTCATGTATGATGATAAGTTCATCTACGTCGGCGTTTGGTGTAAAGATCCATATCCGGAAAAATTCAACCGTTTTATAGGAAACCGGGATGATAACAGTATGGGAGATCTGATCAGTGTGGCATTTGATACCTATCATGATTATCGTGCGGCACCGGAGTTCAACCTGAATTTAGGAGGAAATAAAACCGATCTGATCGTAACGGATAAATTAGATGTCAACCGGAGTTGGAATGCGGTCTGGGAAGGCAAAACGCATATTAGTCTGGCGGACTCCATGTGGACTGCCGAACTACGTATCCCATTCAGCCAGTTACGCTATAACCAATTCTCGGAGAGTGGGACCTGGGGATTACATATCCGCCGGATCATCCGCCGGAACAATGAAGTTCAAAACTGGAGTATGATCCCGCTGAAAAACAATGGACATGTTTTTTCTTTTGGAGAAATGCATGGAATGACAGACTTGCCGAAACCAAGAGGGATTGAATTTCTCCCTTATACCATGGGGAAATACAGGCGGGAACCTAAAATACCCGGTAGCCCTTATCAGAAAGGATATGCCTGGGATGGGAATGTCGGGCTGGATGCCAAATTTGCTTTATCAGATTTTACACTGGATGTTACCATCAACCCGGATTATGGGCAGGTAGAGCTGGACCCATCTGTTATGAATCTGACTGCTTATGAAACTTTTTATGATGAGAAACGGCCTTTTTTTCTGGAAGGAAAGCATATTATGGATTTTGCAAACGGGGATGATAGGATGTTTTATACACGCCGGATCGGTGCTTCACCCTCTTATCAGCCTACCTATATAGATAATGTTCACTCTTTTGCCAGTACACAGGAAAATGTGCCTATTATCGGAGCATTAAAACTGACCGGCACGAACCGGAATGGAGTCACGGTTGGGGTGGTGCAGAGTGTTACGGCACGATCCTCTTCGAAAGTGACCCGGGATGGAGTGGAGGATAAAGAGGTCGTAGAACCTCTGACTAACTACACCGTAGGCCGTGTGCAGAAAAACTGGAAAGGAAACACGTTGCTGGGAGGGATGATCACCTCAGTAAACAGGGCTTTAGATGAGCCTCATTTGGAAGATTTCATGGTCCGGAACGCGTTTACTGCTGGTATTGACTTTACCCATTATTTTAAAAACCGGCTCTATTATGTGGATATGAAAGGAATGTATAGCTCGTTGCAGGGTACGGAGCAGGCTATCTCCCTATTACAGAGAAACTCTACCCATTATTACCAGCGGGTTTCCGGAAAGGATTACTTAGGGGTAGATGATAGGCGTACTTCCTTGAATGGTACGGGTGGATATGTGAAAGTCGGTAAAAGGGGAAATGCAAAATGGAATATTTCTGAAACATTTAGCTGGTCTTCTCCCGGATTTGACCTGAATGATATGGGATATATGAAACAGGCGGATGTTTTATCCAATGAAACAGAAGTATTATACCGGCAAACAGATATCTGGAAGATATTTCGTTATAATGCATTTAACCTGATGCAAAAAATCAATGGAACTATGGGGGAACTGCTACCAGCAATGATATAGGGGTACGTTGGCGCAGCATGACCATGAAACGATATGAATGGGATATTCAGGAGTCCTTTGGCTGGAACTGGATAGATAGCCGTATGTTAAGAGGAGGGGCAGATATGCGTTTTGACCCTTATTTTTATACTGCTGCATCCTTTAATACGGATAAATCCAAACGGGTGATGTTTATGTTAAAATATGAAGGTGACCATAATACGGATGGATATAACCGGAATAATAAGATCATGCCGAGCCTGACTTTCCGTCTGGGAAATCATGTTTATCTGTCCGGTCAGTTTGATTATGCCTGGAATACGGATAATCTGCAATATGTAGGTACATTTAATTCAACCTCGGATGAATCTATGGCAGGAATGGAAAGAGAACCTATTTATCTCATGGGACACATGGATCAAAAGACCTATGGTCTTACGATGAAACTCCAGGTAAATGTGACACCGGATATCTCTATCCAGTACTATGCCTCTCCTTTCACCTCTACAGGCGTCTTTAAAGATTTTAAAAAGGCTGCGGACACCAAATCCCGTACCTATGCAGATCGTTTCTATGCCTATTCTCCCGCAGAGATCACTTTCCGGGAAAATACTTATATGGTAACAACCGGGACGGAAAAGTATGCGTTTACCAATCCAAACTTCAGTTTTAACGAATTTCGCTCGAATCTCGTGGCCCGTTGGGAATATTTACCAGGATCCACCCTCTATTTTGTCTGGGAGCACCGGATGTCCAACCGGGACACTCACTTTATTTCCGGTTGGGGTAATAATTTAGACCGGATGTTTGGGTTACCATCTGTTAATACTTTTATGATAAAGCTAAACTACTGGTTTAGTTTGTAAATCAGCCGGATTTTGATTAACTTTGTTATATATATAATAGTTATTAACCGGGCATACGATTGTCTATCGTTGTTATAAATAGAATGATTATGGACGGAAAGAAAAGGCTTACCCGCTCACGGAATAAAATGATTGCCGGCGTTTGCGGTGGAATTGCGGAATATCTGGATACAGATCCGACACTGATCCGGGTGGCATATGTGTTATTGACGATTATGACTGCCTTTTCCGGCGTAATAGCCTATCTGGTCTGTTGGATCGTTATGCCCGCTGCAAAAACAGAAGATTAAACATGAATTTTGAAATATCGTCTCCGTTTAAGCCAACCGGAGACCAGCCGGAAGCGATTGCGGCACTGACTGAAGGGATACAAAGCGGTGTACCTTTCCAGACCTTATTAGGGGTAACCGGGTCCGGGAAAACCTTTACTATAGCGAACGTGATCAAAAATGTGCAGAAGCCAACGTTGATCCTTAGCCATAATAAAACATTGGCAGCACAATTGTATAGTGAATTTAAGGCTTTCTTCCCCAATAATGCGGTAGAATATTTTGTCTCCTATTATGATTATTATCAGCCGGAAGCCTATCTTCCGACTACAGATACGTATATCGAAAAAGATCTTCAGATCAATGAAGAGATCGATAAGTTACGTTTGCGGGCCACAGCCTCCCTGTTGTCCGGACGTAAAGATATTATCATAGTCTCTTCCGTATCCTGTTTGTATGGTATGGCAGACCCGACGGCTTTTGCTGAAAAAGTGACCCGTATCTACCGGGGGATGCAAATAAACCGGGATGCTTTGTTGCGCCGTTTTGTGGATGCTTTATATGTGAATAATAAGGTCGATTTTACCAGAGGTAGTTTCCGGGTGAATGGAGATACAGTGGATCTGTTTCCTGCTATTGAGACGTTTGATGGTGCCGTCTACCGTATCGAATTCTGGGGAGATGAGATTGAACGGATTTCCTCTTTTGATCCGTCCACCGGACGTGAAATCGATGAACAGGATGAACTGAATATCTATCCGACGAATCTCTTTGTGACTACTCAGGACCGGATTAACCAGGCAATAGGCCAGATTGATGTGGATTTGGGTACACAAGTGAATTTCTTTAATGAGATTGGAAAGCCCTATGAAGCAAAGCGACTATATGAGCGGGTGACATTTGACCTGGAAATGATCCGGGAGTTAGGACATTGTGCCGGGATTGAAAACTATTCCCGCTACTTTGACGGTAGAATGGCCGGAGAACGTCCCTTTTGCTTATTAGATTATTTTCCGGAAGATTTTCTGTTAGTGGTGGATGAGAGCCATGTAACGATCCCACAAATCCGTGCGATGTACGGAGGAGACCATTCCCGGAAGCAGAATCTGGTGGAATATGGATTCCGTCTCCCGGCAGCGATGGATAACCGCCCGTTAAAATTCGAAGAGTTTGAAGCACTAACCCCGTTGGCTATCTATGTCAGTGCAACGCCTGCTGACTATGAATTAGCTAAAAGTGAAGGGGTGATTGTAGACCAGGTCATTCGTCCGACAGGACTATTAGATCCTGTAATTGAAGTGCGTCCAACCTTAAACCAGATAGATGATCTGATGGAGGAAATCCTTCAACGGACTAATCTGGAGGAAAGAGTTTTGGTGACAACGCTTACCAAGCGGATGGCCGAAGAGTTAACGACTTATCTGAGCCGGATGGGAATCCGTTGTAACTATATCCATAGTGACATAGATACACTGGAACGTATCCAGATCATGGATGACCTGAGGAAAGGACTCTATGACGTACTGATAGGGGTGAACCTGCTCCGTGAAGGGTTAGACCTCCCGGAAGTATCTTTGGTTGCTATTCTGGATGCGGATAAAGAAGGATTTCTGCGGTCCCACCGTTCCCTGACCCAGACTGCCGGTCGTGCGGCCCGTAATATGAACGGTAAAGTGATTTTTTATGCGGATAAGATCACCGATAGTATGCGGTTGACCATGGAGGAAACCAACCGGAGAAGAGCCAAGCAGATGGCCTACAACGAAAAGCATGGTATTACTCCTACGCAGGTAATCAAAGCAAGCGTCTCTTTGATGGCGGAAAGACAAAATCAGGAAGCCGCCTATGGATATGTGGAACCGGAACCCAATTTGTTGGCAGATCCGGTCGTGCAGTATATGAGCCGCCCACAATTAGAGAAAGCAATAGAGAAGACAAAGAAGCAAATGACAGAAGCCGCTAAAAAGCTGGACTTTATAGAAGCGGCACAATTCCGGGACGAGTTAATAAAATTGCAGGATCTTTTAAAAACGAAAGAATAAACAGGAATATCTAATCTAAATAGTATGATGAAAGAGATATATAAATGGAGTATCTGTTTTTTGCTTTTCTGGTGCGGAAGCAATTCTCTCTATGGTAACGCTGTAGATAAATTATATACAACGGAAGCAGATAAGCAGATCTATGACCAATATATCGGAGAGTTAAAATCACATTCGGATTTGCCAATCCACGAATTGGTCATACAAACAGCCCTTTATTTTCTTCATACACCCTATGTAGCCTCTACCTTAGAGAAAGAACCGGAAGGATTGGTTGTGAATTTGAGAGAAATGGACTGCACGACTTTTGCGGAAAACACATTGGCTTTGGCCCGTACCGTCCGTAGTGGTGACTATTCCTTTGAGAATTTTTGTCAACAGTTGCAATGGATCCGTTACCGGGAAGGAAAGATCACGGATTATACCGCCCGGCTGCATTATATGACCGACTGGTTTTATGTAAATGAGCAAAAGAAAATCATAAAGGATATGAGCCGGGAGATCGGAGGAAAAGAATATCCGTTACAGTTATTCTTTATCTCCACTCATCCGGATATTTATAAACAATTGAAATCAAAGCCTGAATTAA
>JAJQEE010000151.1 GCA_021201865.1 Tannerellaceae bacterium
CTAAAGGGAGAACCCGGGTAGAGGCAGGGAAACCAATCCCGCCCGGGAGGTGAATGAGTTATTGAGGATACGGGCAAAATCATCCACCGGAGGAGTATCACATTCGTTTTTTCCATCATTGGCTGTTGTCCGGGCGTATTGAAGGTTATAGTGGTCGTAACGTCCTGCCAGTAACAACTTCATTTTATCATTGAATTCAATCAGATCCTGCAGATAGACCCCATGCAGATAGTTGCGATAGATATTGGCATAGCTGAAACGGGTTTCCATATAACCCATGCTGTGTGGATGATAAACAGATACTTTAGAGTAAAGTCCCGGACCTGTTACGTCTGTTCTTAACTGATACCCCGTATAACTAATCCGGTCTATATAGCTAAAGGAATAGCCGCCGGTATAATGGTGCCGGATCTTCCCGGTATAAAATTTACCGGAAAATTCGAGCTGATTAGCCGTTGTTTTGTTCAGGTGCTGAAAGCGTAGTGGGGAATTAAGTGTTACGGTATCCAGGCAGATATATGTTTTTCATGGTCGCTATTCAGATAATAATGCCTGTAAACCGGTTCGGAGGAGGTCAGATAGTTCAGTTCTTCCGTACTGAAATAATCAATATCATCATCGAAATAACTGAATCGCTCTTTGATTTGTAAAGCATCACTTATTTTGTAGGTATACGTAGCAGCGATGTTCCAGGCATTATTTTTCAGAAAGTCGGATTCATTGTTATAACGGGCTTTCCGGTTTAATCCGGGTAGCATATCCAGTTTAGCATAGGCCTGCGTGCCGTCTGAATGATAGATATCATGGTTCACCAGTTTGGGGAGTCCGATCTCGGTGGCATAAAAATCCCGGTTAAAACCTCCGCGTATATCTAATAATCCATTTTTCCCGGTTTTAATATCTATAGCTCCATATCCCGAGAAACGTTTGTTTTTGTTATCTCTCCAACCATCTCCATCTGCTATATGGACTGAGAAGTAACTGTTTACCCCTTCTGTGAGTGTACCTCCCAGTCCCATAGTGGCTTGTTTGGTGTTATAGCTTCCATAGGTTAACCGGGTATAGACAGTCTTTTGTGCGACCGGCTGTTTGCGGTTAATATTCAAAAGTCCTCCTACTGCCGAATTGCCATATAGGACGGAGGCAGGTCCTTTCAGGTATTCGATGGATTCAATCGCGGATAGATCCATAAAAGGATAGGAGTTGGCAATAGCTGTTCGTTCATCCCGCATACCATCTATTAGTACCGGGATATGGTCGAAGCCACGGGCACTGATTTGCTGGAAACCTCCGTAGGAAGTTTGTACCCGTATGCCGGGGAGGAATTTACCAGCATTCTGTATGTCCTGCACTCCATAAAGTTCGAGGACAGAAGCGTCCACGGCACTACTTGTCACTGGTAGGAATTTAGCAGGAACATCCAATTTCAGGATCGATACTTTTCTTTGCCTGGTTGTTTCTACGACTACTTCATTCAGGTTGAATATAGTGTCTGTAAAGTTTGTATATTCTATTGGTTCTTGTGCAATAGTTGGAACGGCTATAAGTGCGGCAGCCGTAAGAAATAAAAATTGTTTTTTCATTGTTTTGTTATTGTTTGTAATAAATAAATAGGTCTACCGGATCTGTTCCCGTAACAGTTTTTCCGGTTTTCCACCGGTTTGTTGGTCCGGAAGACAGGTCTGTGACAAAAAAGACATAGGGATAACAGGTCCTGCACCGCGGTGCATAGACATAAGATAGTCTTCTCCTATAAGGAGAGACAACGGATCTTCCACTCTCATGAGTTTTTGAATAAGTAAGATTAATAAATGGTCTTCCTGGCCCCGGGAGGACTTTATTTCCTTATTCAGGCAGGTTTCCTGACTTCATTCTGTAAAAGTGACCTTCCCGGGAGCCCTGTTATTATCCCAGTGGTATGAAAGAATACTTTTACATGCCGTGTGACGGCGATGAATGTTTACAGTAGCGGGCACTGCTCCGGATTCACACCGGATTCCCTTTTATACAACGGCAGAAAACCGTTGTATCACCTGAATCAGTTGCAAAGGTAGATAAAAAATGGGTATCCTGTGAGAAACCTATGAAATATGTTCTATGAAAAGATTCCGGATAATTTTTCAGATTATTCTATCCTTTTTCTTTTTCAATTTGTTGATATGACAGATACTAAAGATAGGAGTTGTAAAATGTATACAAAATATGATGGGATGATATCCTCCATGTCAGAAAAAGAGAGGCTGCTCGTTGAAGAATTTATCCGGCGTTGCACATATGTTGTTATAGGTACAAATCATGAAGAGTACGGAGTTAGACTTTCTTCTTTGGCTAACCTACCGGGTCAGTCTCTGGACGCGTTTTATTTTGTATCCCATCTGCGTTCCCAGAAAGTTGTGAATGTAATGGGAGATCCGGTGTGTGAGATCATCATGTTTAAAGAGGATGGTAGTGAGTTAATCATCCGGGGATCCGGAGAGATCGTGACGGATATAGCATGTAAAAAGTTGAAATGGGAGTCTGGTATGGTTTCCTGGTATCCAGGTGGCCCTGAAGATGAAAATTTTTGTCTTGTCCGCCTGACCCCTGAGTCTATCCGGTGCCGGATCTGTTCTTCCGGGGAGAACTGAACAGTAGCCTGTTTATAATATCAGATATACAGCTATCATATGGCAGATACTTCCTATTACCACAAATACATGGAAAACAGTATGCATATATTTTTTTGCTTTCCATGAATAAAAGATAGCCCCTGCTATATAAGAAACCCCACCGGCAATCAGCCAGTAAAGTGAGTTCATCCGGCCGGACAAAGAAAGCGTATCTACCAATGGTTTAAAGGCGATCAGAATACTGCATCCCATCCCTATGAAGCAAATTGTTTCCAGATGGCTGTGTTCTTTTAGCTTGCGGAAGCTCAGCATGGTTCCGGTAATAGCTGCCAGACTATTGATGGCAAATAGTGACCATCCCCATAAGCCGACATCCCGTAGGACCAATAGGGTGAAAGGGGCATAAGTGCCTGCAATATGCATATAAATCGCACTATGGTCCCATTTGCGCCAGATTTCCCGTCTGTTTATATGACGGCAGGCGTGGTAGCAGGTGGAAGTGAAATAGGAGAGAAGCATCCCTGCGAGGTAAAGGATGACACTAAGGAGTGCCCATTTGCTCCCGTTGCTGAAAGCAAAAGATAAAAGGTAGTAACTGCCGGTGATCCCTAACATAAGTCCTATCCCATGGGAGAGAACATTCGCCCTTTCTTCTTCTTTTGTGTAAAACCTCAGGCTACTCATCTGCTCAAAGGTAGGGGAAAAATGTGAATAAGAGACCGTAATCCCTAAACTTTTGTTTTTAAACACAAAGAGTCTATTACGCATCTTCTCCCTTCGCGCAGCTGACAATCCAGTGAATACCATATTTGTCGGTAAACTCTCCGTATAAATCTGCCCAGAATGTTTTTTGTAACGGTAGAGTGATTTCTCCACCGGCTGAAAGTCCTTCAAACAGGTTTCTGACTTCCTCTTCTTCCTGGATACTCATGGCGAGAGTTATGTTATCGCCTACCTGTACCGGCTTGTCAGAGGTAGTATCTGCTCCCATTAATAGCATTGAATCGCCTATGGGCAAAGCTATGTGAAGTATTTTTTCTTCATCTTCTTTTGCCAACGGGTGATCTTTCTCCGGGTTGTCTTTATGACGCATTACGTACACAAATTCTCCTCCTAATACGGATTTATAGAAATTGAAAGCCTCCTCACAGGTTCCGTTATATCTTACATACGGTTCTATTTTTCTCATTTCTTCTTTATTTAATTAAAAACGTGTAGTGACTGAATAAAATAACTTTCTGGTAATAGAAAATGTTCAGATCTATTTATCTTGTGTATTACAATTCTAAACAGTCACATCTTAAAAAATATAAAGCCAGGGAGATGTGGTATTAATCAGAAATAGTGTATCTTTACAGCCTATGTTTAAAGCGAAGAAGGAAATTGTGAAGTAAATAACCATCAGCATTTTGCTGTGGTTATCCCTTAAATTTTACTCGGGCATATTCTTGTCAGAGTTATTGTTATATCCATACATCACATAAAATTTAAACATAATGAGTAAAGAAAATAAAACAATTTTCGATTTCGATTTCAGCTTAATCTACGAATACTTCGCCAACATAGAGCGACAAGGTCCCGGAAGTCCTGAAGCAACTATCAAAGCACTAAGTTTTATCGACAATCTGACTGACCAGTCCCGTATAGCCGACCTTGGCTGCGGAACAGGGGGGCAGACGATGGTTCTGGGACAGCAGGCGCCCGGACACATCACCGGACTGGAACTCTCATCTGATTTCGTTGACATATTCAACCGCAATGCCGCAAAGCTGGGTTTGCAGGAGAAAATAAAAGGTATTACCGGATCAATGGATGATCTGCCCTTTGAAAAAGAATCGTTAGACCTCATCTGGTCAGAAGGTGCAATCTATAACATTGGATTTGAACGTGGCCTGACCGAGTGGCGGGAATACCTGAAAAAAGACGGATACGTGGCTGTAACCGAGGCAACCTGGTTTACGGAGGAACGTCCGGCAGAGATTCATGATTTCTGGATGCTGCACTATCCGGCGATAGATACCATTCCGGCTAACGTAACTCAAATGCAGAAAGCAGGATATATTCCGGTGGCAACTTTTATACTCCCTGAAAACTGCTGGACAGACCATTATTTTGCTCCGGCAGTAATAGCACAGGAGAAAATCCTTGCCAAATATCCCAGTAATGAAGGAGTGGCTGAATTTATCGCAGCTCAACGCCATGAAGCTGTTTTATACAACAAGTATAAAGAGTACTACGGGTATGTATTTTATATAGGTAAGAAGATATAAGAAACAGTTGTAATCAGTAAAGTTCTTCCGGTAGGGAATGTCCTGCCGGAAGTTGCTGGTTCAAAAACTTTCATTTCATAGATTTACCGTATATTTACATTCATGAGATCTTCCCCAACTAACCGTGTAGAGTGACCCATGCCGTATATTCCGGCAGTATCCATGACGGTCATATCGGGATCAATCCCGGTGCATAAAACATCTGGTTCTACTTTTTATTAGTGGTAGATTTTGAATTTTTAATGACCATTTTTTATCCTTTTCCTTCCCGGATTGTTTTCTTTAAAAAAAGAATGTTATGATTTTACTGGAACCTTTTCATACGGATGAATTGAATTTAAAGAATCGGGTGGTGATGGCACCTATGACACGTACACGGGCGGACAATCCGGAGTTGGCGGCTAACGACCTGATTGCGGAGTATTACGGCCAACGGGCTTCGGCCGGGCTTATCATTACCGAAGGAACGCATGTGAGCCGGATGGCAAGAGGTGCCATCCGTGTGCCTGGTATTTATACCCCGGAACAGATTGCAGGCTGGAAAAAGTCAACCGCTGCAGTGCATGGGAAAGGAGGTAAGATCTTTGCCCAGATTTGGCATGAAGGAAGGTTGAGTCTATCCGAAGTCCTGGACGGTCACCTGCCGATGGCTCCTTCGGCGATTAATCCGGGTACGAAAGTTTTCTCGCCCAAAGGTGGATTTAAGGATACCACCACACCTCATGCCATGACAATAGAGGAGGTGAAACAAACGGTACAGGATTTTGCACAGGCCGCTGCCAATGCGTTGCAGGCAGGTTTTGACGGAGTGGAAATTCATGCGGCCAACGGCTACCTCTTCCATCAGTTTTTTATGAAATGTGCCAATACTCGTACGGATGCCTACGGAGGAAGTATAGAGAACCGCTGCCGTTTCCTGTTTGAAGTACTGGAAGCCATCCGGGCAAAGATAGATGTAAAGAAGGTTGGGATACGTTTATCTCCTCTGCTAAACAAGGCGCAGGGCATTGTGCAGGACGACGAAACAGAGCAGTTGTTCACCTACATGATAGGCAAACTAAACGACTATCCGCTGGCGTATGTACATTTGTCAGGGGTTACAGGTGATACGGCGGCAGACCCCCTGAAACAGGTGCTCGACAGTGCCCGTTATTACCGGAACATCTATAGAGGAACGCTGATGATTAATAAAGGTTTTACACGGGATACCGCTAATCAGGCGATTGAAGACGGAATTGCAGATCTGGTTTCCTTCGGGGATTTATACATCAGTAATCCTGATCTGGTAGAACGTTTCCGGGCAAATGCTCCGTTAAATAAAAGTGACCGGGATACGTTTTACACGACCGGTCCTGAAGGATATACAGATTATCCGTTCTATACATAAGACAAAGAGTATAAACAGATAAAAAGAAAGTAATATGGATGATGCAGAAAAAAGAGTAAAAAAAACCGTGGATAAGATGCCCGGCCATGAATTGTATGGTTATGGCGAGGCTGGTGTCTTGACGGATGAGGCACAGAAAAAGCCTCTACATTGGAAAAAGAGGCGAAAGAAAAGAGCGCAAAAAAGAATAAGAAGTAGAGAAAAGAGCTACCGGAAAAACTGCTTTCCCTGGTAAGTAAAGAGAAATTAGATAGATTGGATATGGGAGAGCCGGATCGGGAGATCAGGGGTGGTCGGAAAATTTACAATGTTGATAAATAGGTGAACTTCAGC
>JAJQEE010000134.1:0-32860 GCA_021201865.1 Tannerellaceae bacterium
GCATTAGCCTTCCAAGCTGAGGGTCGCGGGTTTGAGCCCCGTCTTCCGCTCTTACGACAAAGGTCGTCTTAGTAATAAGACGGCCTTTTGTTATTTAGGAAGTTCTTCGAAAACAATCCTTTAATCTACGAACAATATAAGTAGAATCCTAAAACATAAATAAAAAATGAATTAACAATAATAATTAACTTTTATTTGGTAATTAATTAATTTCTATTATATTTGCCTTTACTGGATGAACTATTATTCCCCATACATGTAAAGGATTAAATTCCTACAGGTTGTTCCTACTTCTTATCAGTACATCCAGTTAGGAAGGTTTCTGGTTTGTGTATCCCTATGTAGAGCAGGTCATTGGTGATAAATCCACTCTGGATTTATACGGGAAATACTGGCTTGATAAAGTTCTTGAAGGTTTTAGTGATTATCCTGCGGGAGAAAAAATATTAGAAACGATAAGATCCGGGCAGGTACAGGTCCATTTATTAGAAAATCCATCTATTACGGCTGTAGCCCAGTACAATACACAAACCAAATACATTGAAATGCGGGATGCTACCCGTGTGAGCATAACCACTCTATCGGAAGAATTAGCCCATGCAGTCCAGCACCAACGTTTTTATCAAAGTGTGATGAATACCAAGTATAAAAACTATGAATTTGAAGCAAAAGCCTTTTTTGATATTGCCCGGGCTATTAATGGAGAGGTGGGTTTATTTCTCCTGCCGTTAGGCCAGGAGAGTGAATTTTCCGGGCCATATTATGACTGGATGGAGGAAATAGAAAGAAATAAATTCTTTACTAATGGTGATACATTAAAGTTCAATAAACTTTGTAAACTATGGATTCCTCTTGATGGATACGGAACAGAATATCTGGAAGGATTTAATCCTCAGTTATTAATAAATTATTTCAAAAAACCATAATATAACGACTTATGAAAACATCTATTTTTATATTTATACTATTCTTATTTTCAACATCATTAACCGCTCAGAAATATCAATATACTTATTTTAAATTAGAAAAAGAAATAGACGGTAACCGGGTAAATCTTTATCCTAAAAATTTACCTCATCCTTTAAAGGTGACTTCCACTACACATTGGCGGATGAGTGGTTTTACGGATTTAGATGAAAAGGGGTTGAAAAAGTAGTCCTAAACCGGATGAGGGAAGCTTTCAGTAATTGTCCGGAAGATGAGTATGAAATAATCCGGACAAGCAGTTATCTTTTTTATGTAGATGCAGACTTCAAATTAGTCACTTTTATCTCAAATATTGATGTTGAGAATTTAGAGACTTTCCACAAGGTTGAGAAAAAAATATATGAATTCGCCCGTTCCTTTGATGACCTGGGATTTGTCAGGGAATATGTGGAACTACCCGAGGAATTTCATGGAAGCCTCCTGAGGTTTTCCCTAAGATGGCTCAACAATAATCCATAAAAAATAAAGAAAGCCTTTTGGTAGCATGGAGAAATGCTATCTATATCAAATATAAAACTCTAAAAACGAATTTAATTATTTTTTTGCTAAAAAATATATTTATCTATATTTAGCAAAAATAGATAGAACTATTATACTCGTACGTGTAACTGGATTGGATCCACAAATGTCAACCTTACTCCTTACCTATCATTCCATTAAATAGGTAAGAAGGACTACTTGTTATATCTTCTTTTATGTAATAAAAATCGACAATGATGAAACACGTATGGAAAAATCCTTATCTTTCTTTTCTAATTTCATTATGCATTCTTTGATATGGGGATTTTGTTTATTATAATAAAGAATATTTTGAAGGGGTGGAAAGTTTCGAAAGAAATAAATTTTTCCCTAATGGAGATGTTGCAATATTTAGAAAACTTTGTAAAATGTGGATTCCTTTAGATGATTATGGGAATGAGTTTTTAGAAGGATTTATTCCACAACTATTACAAAATTATTTCAAACGGCTTTAAACAATTAATAAAGTAAATAGTTATGGGAACACATTTATTAATGTTTGTCATGTGCTTATTATTTCCACAGGTTAATGCCCAGGAACTGAACTACTTCCATATGGCATCAAAGACTTCGGAAATAAGACAAAGTTTTTTTCCTAAAGATATGATTTCGCCTTTAGAAGTGAATACTGTCGGGTGGAAAAATTCAGGAGTAATCGAAGTGGATAATAAAGGATTAAAGCTATTGGAATGGCCACGATTACAAAACTTTTTTAAAGATTTAAGCGATGAAGATAAAGAAATAATTAAAGGGACAAGCTATTTATTATATATCGACAAACATTTTAAATTAGTTACTTTCATTGCTAATATAAATGCTGAAGATATAGGGAGTTTTCACCGGGTGGAAAAAAAGATATATGAGTTTGCACGGTTACATGATGATGTGAGTGACTATATACCCTACTTTGAATTTGAAGGAGAATTCACTGGTATAGCTTTGCGACTCCCACTTTCCTGGTTGGATAAGGGACCTAAGTAAAAAACAATTATAAAGTTTATGGTAGCATCAGACAATTTGTCTGATGCTACAAATAATAAAAGACCTCTTATTCCTATGAAAACAGTAATTTTTATATGCTGGCTGTATGTCTGTACGCTTCCTTTACAAGCTCAGGAATTAAAATATTTTTATTTAGAAGAACCTCAGGGCAGATTTATTAGGTTCAAAATGAAAGATGGGAGGTATCCGACTCCTGAAAGTGAAAAAATATGCAGCGGATATAAAGATGCGGATTTTGAAAGTCTAAAAGCCATCATGAAAAAACAATTTTTACCTCTGTTTGAAAACTGCACGCCTGAAGAGATAGACATATTAAAACAACTAAGAATTCTATATTTTTTCAATGAAAATTATAAACTTACAGACTTTTCCGGAATCATTTTATCTACTGAATACAAATATTCTTTCTCAAAAATAGAAAAGTACGTCTATGATTATATCTGTTTGCATGAAGACATGAGTTATATTGATCCGTATGTTACAAAATTAGAGGAAGATTCCGCCAACATACATATTTTATATTTCCGGTTCAGCTGGCTATTTGAGTGATTGGCGGGCTATCAGTAGCTATTCGTGATTCCTCCATAAGGTAAGAGTTAAAGTTAATATACCACGTAATATGTATACTTATAGGGTAGGTATAACAAAAAGCTTTTTACCCATAGCTGTAAAAAGTGAGCAAACATTTACACAAATTAATCTTTTATTATTTTCTGAGTCCTCTAATGCCTATTCTACGGCCTAATATAGAAATAATAATTTTATTTCACAAAAAGATCAAATAAAAGAGGCTCCCTTCTTATCCTCTATGAATTATTACCGGATCACGATTTTGTGTAGGACTTCGGAACCGGCGTAGTCGTTCAGGCTTTTGATCAGGCGGTCGCTATACATGGTCAGTTCACTGCGGAGAACGGAGGAGGTCAGGGAGACATACATCACCCCGTTACGGACATAGAGATTTTTGGTGTACTGGATAACCATGGGGCCTAACACTTCTCCCCAGGCCCGCTGTACACGGATCTCCAGGATCTTATCGTATAACGCTGTGTTATCCTCGAAAAATTCCCGGATCACTTCGCCTAACACCTGTGCATTTTTCTTCTTCATCCGTTTATTTTATTGAGTGGATAGAACCCTCTTCCACCTTAAAAAGTTCATAGTCATGATCCATCGCTTTGAGGATCTCATCTAAATATTTCCGGTTGGTATCCGTGATGAATATCTGTCCAAACTCATCCCCGCTGACTAATTGAATAATCTGTTCCACCCGGTTGGAATCCAATTTATCAAAAATATCATCTAACAACAAAACCGGGGTGGTGTTTCCTTTCTCTTTCAGGAAGGCAAACTGGGCCAGCTTCAGGGCAATGAGATAGGTTTTGTTCTGCCCCTGGGAACCCACCCGGCGGATCAGGGATTCATTCAGGGTCATTTCGAGGTCATCTTTATGAATCCCGGTAGAGGTGTAGCCCAGAATACGGTCCCGTTCCCGGTTCTCCACCAACAGATCCGAAAACTCCTCTTTGGAAAGCTGGGAGATATAACGGAGTTTCACCTCTTCCGGAGAATGACAGATCCGCTGATAGTACTCGTTAAACACCGGGGTGAACTCATCCACTAACAACTGCCGCTTTTCATGGATCATCCGGCCATACATCACTAATTGCATTTCCAGCACTTCATACAGGGACTGGTCCATGGATTGTTCTTTCAGCAACGCATTCCGCTGCACCAGCGCCTTATTATATTGTATAAGCGCATGCAGATAGGTTTTATCCTGCTGGGAGATGATCAGGTCCAGAAAACGCCTGCGCTCATCACTCCCCCCCTGAATCAGTTCCGAGTCTGCCGGAGAGACCATCACCAAAGGCAAAAGACCTATATGTTCAGAGAGCTTATCATATTCCTTTTTGTTTCGCTTGAACTGTTTCCGCTGGCGGCGGCGGATCACACAGAGGATATCTTCTTCCCGTCCTTCATAGTCGTAGAATCCCTGGATCATACACATGTCCTGGCCTGTATGGATCAACTGGCTATCGGTTGTATTCATATGACTTTTAGAGAAAGAAAGATAGTAGATCGCATCCAGGAGGTTGGTCTTCCCCATACCGTTATTACCGAAAAAACAGTTCATTTTCGGGGAAAAATCCACATCACACTGAAGGATGTTTTTATAATTAAGAACAGAAAGTTTTTTGAGTATCATCCATACCGTATTAATTGCACAAATTTAAAAAATATAGTTCGAAGTATAGATTATATCAGTAAAAAAAACTATTTTTGCGCTTCGAATTGCCTTAGGCATAAATCAATGATAAATTAATAACAACTATAATACAATTATGGCTACTAAGGAAAAGGGCACAAACACAGAATTAGAAGTAGGGGAAATTGTTTCAAGATCGGAACAGTTCATCGAAAAAAACCAGAAAAATATAATCTACGGGGTATTAGCACTTGCCCTTGTTGTTGCTGCGGTTTTAGGCATCCGGCATGGTTACCTGATCCCACGTGAAAACAAAGCTGCTGCTGCCATTTTCAAAGGAGAACAATATTTTGCAAGAGATTCTTTCGCATTGGCACTGAATGGAAACGGAGCTGACTTCGAAGGGTTTGAAGGCATCATCAAACAATACGGTAGTACTAAATCGGGAAACCTGGCCAAAGCGTATGCAGGAATCTGCTACTTCAAAATGGGTGACAACCAGAAAGCGATCAACCTGCTGAAAGATTTCAGCGGCAGTGATGACATGATCTCTCCGGCGATTACCGGCCTGATCGGTGACTGCTACGTGAACAGCGGGAACGTGAAAGAAGGGATTAGTTATTTCGAAAAGGCTGCGAAGAAAGCGGACAATGAAGTAGTAAGCCCGGTATATCTGAAGAAAGCAGGTATTGCTTACGAAAGCCTGAACCAGTATAACGATGCGGTCAAAGCCTATACTACGATCAAGGAAAAATATTACAACTCATCTGAAGCTTCTGATATTGACAAATATATCGCGAGGGCTCAGGCAAAAAAATAAGTGTCCCTGACAAGACAGATTTCCCCTCTTGAGTGATTCTCCTGAGGGGATTTTTTTTAATTTTGTTTTTATATAAAATCAAACAGACTATGGCAACAGCTTATCAGAATTTATCAGCATACGATTTTAACAGCGTGCCCGATGCTTCTAAAATGAGATTCGGGATCGTGGTGGCTGAATGGAATAAAGAGATCACCGAAAAGTTACTGGAAGGGGCCTGCAACACCCTGGAAAGACACGGTGCCAAAACGGAAAATATCATCATCAGCCGTGTACCCGGCAGTTTCGAACTGGTCTACGGAGCAAAGAAAATGGCTGAAATGAAAGACCTCCATGCGATCATCATCTTAGGTTGTGTGATCCGGGGGGATACACCTCATTTTGACTATGTCTGCTCTGGTGTAACCCAGGGAGTGACGCAACTAAACCTGATGTACAACATTCCTTTCATCTTCGGCCTGCTTACCAACGACACCATGCAGCAAAGCATTGACCGGGCCGGTGGTATTCATGGGAACAAAGGAGACGAAGCCGCAGTAACTGCGATCAAGATGGTGCATACGTTCGGGTAATAAAGTCTTAATATATACAAGAAAAGCTGCTTCATATAACTTTTATAGAGGAGCTTTTTAATTTTCTTTCTTTTTTATCCGGATTGGGATTTTCTTGCTATTTTTATCTTTCAAACTTTTATCATCTTTAATGAATACAAATGAATAGATCAATTATTTACTGTTTACTACTTTGTATATTTCTTGCTTGTGGAGATAATGATTACGAAACATTAGTTCCGGAAGAAGTCGCTCCTGGAGATTCTACTGATCCGGGTGATACTACAGAAACTCTGGAAGATTATTGGAACTATTTCTGTCATGGATATCAGGTAAAAGACACCTCCGGATTAAACAGAGTGTTTTTAAACCCTTTTTACCCGGAAAATGAGGAAGTAGTTTATTTATCCGGTATCCGGAATAACAGGTTATGGGTGGGAACTTTTGATGCAACAACCAGAAAACAAACAAGTGACTTTCTGGATAGCGAACCCTTACCTGATTCCTATTCTCATCATGTGGGGTATGGAGAATATAAGACTGGGGAATTAACCTCTCCTATCATTAGTTTTATAGAACAGAAAGGGGATCACACCACCATTCTATTTAAATTGGCTCTTGGAGAGAATGAAAATGCAGGTTGGTATGAAAGGGATTACCGACTCCTTCTTTTCGCAGGTAATCTCATATCCAAAAAATACATTTATTATTCTGACTACTATAATTCTGATTTCATGCTAAACTGGTATAATAATTCGTATATAGCTTATCTTGAGATCACAGATGACGAGGCAAAATTAAGTAATGGGATTTATACCTGCTTTGATAAAACAGGCGAGGTACTGTTTACGACCCGGTATGATTTTTACTGGGATAAAACACACTATCCAATCAACTATAAAAATTCCATCGTATTTTCAGCCAGACATGAATATAATGAAGATATATACCGATTAAATGTATATATTACAGATATAGATGAAAACAGAAATTTTGAAGAAGGCAAGAAAATACCTTTGTTTGAATTAAATCCGGATGATCTATATGAAGTAACGGAGTTAGGTGAGAATGAAGAATTCAAATCTTTCCAATTGAATATTACAGAATATTCCGGTAATAAATATTCACGGACAGTGAATATCCATATCAAAACTCATGAGGTTCAGATAAAATAGAATAAAATAAAACCGCCCGGCTTTCACAAGCCGGACGGTTTGCACTAACATTTAAATCAAATATCATGAACAAAACATACTGAAATTAAAATCTTTTCCATACCAGTCTGCCTGCAAATAAGAACAAACAAACTAATCCAAGCCATATTAATCCTTCCTGATACCATTTCAGTTTATTCTGATAGACGATCTTTTCTACCGGATAAGGTACCCGGATCGTGTCATTGATAAACACCGAATCCCGGATCAGGCGGTCTTTGTAGAGGGTTTTATATTTCTCTATCCAGACTGTATCCCCTTTCTCCCGCATAAAGATGGAATCCCGGACCAGGATGGAATCCCGGGTGTATATATCCCGGTATTCGGTACGGACACTTTCTACAGGCACATACACCGTTTTCGAACAACTCATCAACAGGCAACAACCCATCCAGATCAGGATAAACCAGAGGATCTGTTGCACCTGTTTTTCATATTTCTCTTTCATGGTAACACTCCTTTGGCATAGAGGACCTGTTTCCGGTTGCCGTTCTTCCGGTAGGAAAGGTGCAAAAAGGTGGGATACAGGATGGCCTGGTCAAAGTCCAGCCCTAAGAGCATCAGGCCGGCCAGTAGTTTCCGGGGATCCGGGCAACGGACATCTGCCGCTTCACCTGTCACATGCTGGGAGGTGGCCACCCCTCCTACCGCCCGGTTCAGTTCCGGACAACGGTAGCCACTATTGATCATCAAAGGGCTACCGAAGTGTTCCCGCAACGGTTGCAGAAGCTGTACACATAGTTCTTTCAGGTTAGCGATCTCTTTCCCTCCCGGTTCATTTGGAATGCTACGGCTGGTTGCCGTGTCCGACCGGATAAATTCTTCCAGTTTAAAATGGTTACTTAGTTTCATCGTCATTTGTTTCTTCAATTTCTATAATCTCAGCCTTTTTGCTGAAATACTTAAACACGTTTACTTTCACTTTCTTTCCATGGGCAGCGAAATAGTTCACATAAATACTCTCCAGTTCCACTCCATAGATCACCAACAGGATAATCAGCGGAAGCAGGTCGATCCCAAACGGTTTCCCAAAAGCTTGCCCGAACGTATAGGCCATCATCACCCACAGCATATAACTACAGATCTTATCAATGGTCCGCCGGATTGCCCGGGACCGTTTGATCTGCTCTTTCCTCACCCGTGAAGCAGCGATCCCAAATTTGAGATCGCCCAGGGTGAGTATAAAAGCCAGGAGAATCAACCACCGGGCCCATTCTAAGAAATCCATCAGACCGAGAAGGAGCTGGTCGGTGTAGGAGTGTGTCATGGGATATGCTCTTTTTTAAATAAATATAAGTTATCAGAGACTATTATTTATAAGCCCTTTTCCAAAGATAGGATGCGGTAGACCCGGTTTCCAAAAAGATAATTTAGAGTTGGAACTATTGTTAGCAACAGGAAAAAGATAAATATCAAAGCCTAATCAAAAACCAACCTATTTATTTTTCTCTTTATAGATTTATATATAGTTTTGTGGTTTAAACTTCATCATATTTCCCCATGAAAAGACTATTATTTACTTTTATTGCAATATTATTTTTTGTGTCCTGTAGTAGTGAAAGCGAGGATCCTGAATATCCGGATAAACCCAATATAGAGGATGATATTTTCTTTGGCTATACTCCTAATGATACTGTAGGATTTAATAAAAATATCATTAACAGTTTTAATATAGGATTGGATATAGTAGGAATTACAGCACTGAAAAATGATGAGGTCTGGATTGGTCTCTTTGATCGTTATTCTAAAGAAGAACTTCAATCCTGGAGTGGAAAAAAGCCAGTAGAAGATATAGAGAAACTATATCCTTACGACGCACATATAACTGAAAATGGATATGTATTTTCTGTATCCATAAACGGAGTAGCGTCTGAACATAACACTACTACGAGAGGATTAATTCTCCTTAATAAAAATCAGGCAAATATAATTTGTCATGATTTTAATGAAGAGCCTAAAAAGATTCAAATTCTCTCAAATGGAATATGGTATAAATATTATGACCGTCCTTCCCATACACTTGAAAAAACAGGCACTTTAATCTCATATGATGGACATATAAGTAAAAATTCTCTTGTCAATACTTTGCATGAATATGAGTATTACCATTTTACTGATTCCATGTTATTGGCAGGATTTGATGATAAAAATAAAATCTGGTTTGGCTTATATACTAAAACCGGAGACCTACTTAAAGAATGGACAGCATCGACTCCTACTACCAGAGATGTGGAAGTTCATTTAGGATATGGAGAATATGAGAAATTCCATCTGTCTACTTTATATACCTCTGACTTATTAGAAACTCCATGGGGATATGCAGCTAATATATATTATAAAGATACAGATAAAGACCAGCATTTTAGTTTAAATGAAATTTTTTTGTTAGCAGATAATGTGATAAACAAAATATCATTATCATTCCCTAATAGTTCAACTGAAATAAAAAACTGGTATAATGAGTCTATTATATGTAGAATCAAGGAAAACAACCATTTATACCAATATAATATATACAATTCAGACGGTGAATTTATAGCAAATTATCAAAATACCCCCTCAACATCTGCCGATCCTTTTACCAGTGGTGCTATTACTCCTATTTCTTATAAAAGTTATATCCATATTAGCTCTTGGAGTTGGGGTTCCACTAAAGACCTAAGACTCCGAAGATATAATTTAGATAGTAATGCAGGTTATCCTGTTTGGGAAAATGTAATAACAAGTACATCCCAAGACACCCAGACAGAATGGACATTAATGGATAGACAGGACAAAATATGGGAATACTCAATTATACTTACTTCTTATTCAGGTGCAATAGAAACAATTCATTATAAGATTAATATTGAAACAGGTGAAATAGAATATTTGTAAGTACCATTCATAATTGTTATTTCAAGCTGTCCGGATAAGAGAATAGCCGGACAGCTTGTTAATTATTCAATAAAAAAGAACCAGGAAGGTCCCAGGCACTTCCCTAAACTATAGGCCAATATCAGCCATCTGGCCCATTCTAAGAAATCCACGAGACCCAGTAGGAACTGGTCGGTGTAGGAGTTTGTCATTTTGTACTTTTTTCTTAATCATTAACATACAAACAGAATCCCTTTGCAGACTCTCTTTCAAAGATAAGGAGTGATAGATCCGGTTTCCAAAATGTTCTTTTATAGTTAGCATGATTATTATCAATATGAAATAAAAGAAGAAAAAATATGTACCCTTTATAGAAATAAGATTTTTCATTTTTTTCTCTTCATATTTATATATAGTTTTGTAACTGAAAATTTATAGAATTCCCCATGAAAAGACTATTATTTGCCTTTATGGCAACATTATTTTTTGTGTCCTGCAGCAGTGAAAGTGAAGAACCTGACTATCCGGATCCACCTTCTGTCACTGACCCGGACCAGGAATATTACGAAAAGTATTGTTTTGGATTCAGAGTTAAGGATACTACTGATTTCAAAGCCTTGTCTTTTTCATACTTTAGTGAAAGTCAAACATCCTATCTGATTGGAACAAAGAGTAATAAGTTGTGGATTGGTTTATTTAACAGTAATAACGAACAAATAAAGGAATATCCTACTGACGAAATTTTGGAATTACATCATAGTATTTTTATAGCTTACAAAGGAGATGTAGAATTTGAAATTAATAATATACAGGTCCTCCGCCTCATTGATGATGGAGATAGATGGTATGCTATGTTAAGAATGAGTAATACCAAGGTAAATGAATCAGAAAAACATGGATGTTATGTAGTGGGTGATTTCAATCAAGCAACTATATTCTATAAAGACAAATTAGAAGAATATGATATTCCTGTCGATTGGTATAATGACTCATTAGTAATTACTGTAGATCCAGATGATAAATCACAGACAAATATTCGAACCTTAGTAGACAAAAATGGAAGTATTTTAATAGAAAATGTACAAATTCCTTCAGCCAGCGATTTTTGCATTTATATTGATTATAGATATTATTTTTACTATTCTGAATATGTCCAACACGGGACTCAATACGCCATCTTTACAAAACGGGATGGGATGGGTGAATATGCGGATAATGAATATATAAGAATTCCACTTAAAGAAGGAGGCCGTTTTTCTTCTACATGTAAAAGAGTGGATTGTATAAACAATATATTAACTGTAGAGATTACTGTTAAAAACTACGATGGGAAGAAAGACTATTATACAGTAGAAATAGACATCGACAATCCTAATTATAAAATAATAGAATAAATAATAAAAACTACGCCGGGATATTTACCTACCCCGGCGTCTGACAGGTGCTATATTATGAATAGCCCACTTAGTATTTACCTGATCATTCTTTTTATCTATCTATATTTATTTCTATGGTAAAGATATTTCAAGTCATATTGATAAGTATACGTCTCTCTTTCAAAAGAGATATTCTCATAAGCATTCCGGCCATAAAAGAGTAGTTTTATAAACCACTCCAAGACATACCAGATGTAGAAAAACAAGTATAGCATTTCTTTCATTTGTGCTGTATGGATTGCTTCATGATTAAAATCCCTGACTCACATCTTACTATCTGACCGGATAAAGTATATCCCGCAGATATTTATTGCCATCCCTTAAAGAGGATGAATTTATTGTAGATAATTTTCATGTCCTTTTTACTTTTACAGTTTCCCCATCCATGTAAACTTCTCTTGGATAAGCTGCATCTCTACTCTGAGGTAGCTTATGATAATTAATCCATATTTTTTCATTTATAGCATCTGCCCTAAAAAATTCTAAACCCGAACTATCACATATACTTACATATTGCCCAGTAATCTGAGTATAAGATCGTAACGACGATCCTGAATAAGAATTCAATCTCAGGGTAGAACCCGAGTTACTGCCATTAATAAAAAAGTCTATTTTACATACTTCTAATTCTATATTCCCAACAGAAGCTAACATACGAATACTTCGTGTTGTCGGGTCTATAATTATTTTATTTCCAGAAGTATTAGACTGAATTTTAGCATTAGAAGCAACCATCGATCCATCCTGTGTCACTCTAAAAGGAGATGAATTCCTATTATTATACGTTGCCCCGGCCCAAAAACGAACATTGTCAGGTTCATTACCCTGACCCGTAATGCCAGCATTGGAATCACTGGTTCCTTCTCCAACTGTAATAGTGCCATTTTGAGATACTTTCATAGCACAATTAGGATTTAAAGCCAAGTTTTCATTTAATGCTTCATCTCCTATTAATAATATTGGTGTGGTCGATTGATTCGAAGTATCGGAGCCGTTTAAAACACATTTTCTATGTTGTGACCAGATAAAATTATCATTAAAATTCCATCCGGAAATAAGTGCTTTACCTGCAAACAACAAACCGGTAGCAAGACTTTCAAAGTTAGCCCCAAAAGACTGCCAGTAATTTGTATTGGTGATAGCAGTTCCGGAAGGAGTAGATCCCGTGTAACCAGCCCGGGCATAATAGACATGACTATTTCCGGACTTATATCGAACGATATCCCTTCTCAGGGTAGTCAATTCATACGCCTCTGTGTTCACCCAATCACCTCTATAATTAAGGGCGGGACCTGTGGGTCCGGTCGCTCCTGGTGCTCCTGTATCTCCCTTATCGCCTTTAATACCGCTTGACCTGACCGGGATACTCCAATTTGTAGCCAACGTATCATCCGGGTTAATAGTAGCTTGGGTCATCCAAAGATATTGGGTGGTAGACAAAGTCGGAGGAGTAGTACTCCAGCCGGAAGGAGAACGGCTACCGGTGGAGATAGAGGGGTAAGAAGTCGAACTGGTGTTCGCAGCATACCGGAATTCAACTTTTGTTCCTCCTGCAGCCAGTACCTGCCAGTATGTAGCATTCGGTGGTGCGATATTCGATCCCTGTCTCATACATCTGTAGGTGGATCCGTTATAAGTTACCTCATCTCCCACATAATAAACAGTACCGGATCTGTAAGCTCCCCGGTAGGCACCCAAAGGACTTTCATCCCCGGAAGGACTCTGAATGACAACCCCCTTTAAGGATGTCACGCCGTCTTTATAATCCAGGTAGCTATTCGAATCCCCTAAATGCATCGTATTTTCATCCAGATGGATATAGGAATCTCCTCCGGCACTGATTAGTTTATCTGCTGTTACATTTCCTCCGCTGATTTCTGTAAAACCATATACAGTCCTGAAACTACGCTCTCCTTCGTACTGAGAATTCAGGAAACCTACCCAGAAATGGTAGTAACCACTTTCTTGCTCTAAGGAAATAATAGTTTCACTCAGTTCATAACTTCCTGTATGACCATTCTTATTACATTTAGCATATAAATAATAAGGCTTTACAGGATTTAAGGAGGAAAAAGTTCTTTCCGGAATCTCCCAGTTTAAATAATTTTTCCAATCCCGGGTTGAAGCCGGTGTCAGATCACTTTTCACTCCAATGGTCATGTGATAAAGGTTTTTCCCCTGGGGAGCTTTGAAGACCTTTTGATGCAGGTCAAAATGGAAATCCGGAGTATATACTTTTCCTGAATCATTTACAAACTTAAATTGTAAAGAAGGAGCTCCAACAACTAATTGCATGGTTTGAACAGTGAGCGGCCAGATAGCTTCCTGGAAGAAATCACCTTCCGGATCATACATCTGCTTTTGCAGCTCCATTACATCCCGATAGTTTCTTCTGGCATACGCTCTTGCCCGTTCTTCGGCATGAGTTATCTCATCCGGGAACTTATTGACATCGTCTACGATATCCTTAAAACCATTGCTTTGCAGGAAATCGGAAAGAGTCAACTCATACCGGTACGGTTGTTCGTTGTTTTCCAGGAAACGTTTTATTTTTGTCACACGGATCTCCCGGTCAATATCCAATTTTTCGGAGACTACCCCGACCATTTGGCCACAGGAGATATAGGGTCTGAACTTCCGGAAAAAGACTTCATCACACTTTCCGGATAACTGCACCTTCTTTTCACAGTTCTCTTCCAGATAGGTTTCTGCCGCTTCTTTTAGTTTTTGCTCAGCTTCCTCTATATATTTCTGAGGCATTTTCAAACCCGTCAGAATAAACTTATCCCCTGTATTGAAATGAATATCTCCCGGAACCGTCAGATCTTTTTCATCTTCATTGACTGCCAGTGTAATCTCTTTTTTCTGATCATCCCAAACCAGATCTTTCCCTTTATTCTCTGTCCGGATAGCCAGATCATAGCCAGCCAGATTGCCGGTCTGGAAAGTCACGATGATATCTTCTTCATTGATGCGATACTGCGCCAGGTCAAAATCAATGCCGCTCGCCCGGAAGGTAAGATCGTCCATCTTTTCCGTAACCGTAAACTCCCCTTTCGGATAGATATGGTCAAACTGTTTATTCTCTTCAAAGCGGCCGTATTTCTCCACATTCTTTTCCAAAGAAAGTTGAGCGCCGGGCATCAACAGATAGTCATAGCCATACTCAGTCGTCAGGTTCTTCTCCGATCCATACGGATAAAGCACCGTTACGGGAGGAGTATCATTCACTCCGGTAATCTCCAGTTCCCGGAAGCCCATTCCTTCTCCCTGTCCTAAAACCAATCCGTTACTATCATATTCCCGTTTACCTAGGCTGATCGTTTTTCCGGAGATCCAGTATTCCGTTTCAAAGGCTTTGGCAACATCATCCAGAACAGCCGCACACTTCTTATCTTTAAAAGAGAAGTTTACGGCATCGGTCTCCAGATAAGACCCTACCTGCCAGCCGGAATAGACCCGGTTCATATTCTTCACGATCAGCTCCAGCATCTGTTTGGCTGTTCCGATAAATGAATCATAGTTTTTCTTCCGGTCCGGTTTATCCTGCAGGAAGAAAGCCACATTCTGTAGCTCATACTGTTCCGAATAAAACTTAATCGTATATTCCCATCCTAAGGAACTTTGCTCCTTACGAATCCGCTCTTTATTCCGTATTCTATACAGATGCCCTTCAAATTCCACATAGTCATTCACCTCAAACTCCACCGGATCCATCACCCGGAAATTAAGCGTGATCGTATGTTCGCCCATAATTTCTTCGTAGACATAGCTGCTGTCTAAGAGGAAGACATCTGTGAGTATCTGATTGTTTCTTTTTATTTCCATAACTGCGAGTTATCTGTAAAGTTTATGTTTGCATTTATTCCCGTCATTAAAATACAATCCTATGGTATAGCTATCCATATAACTTATAGCGGCCCGGAACTGGCGGCCTGAAACAGAAGTTATACTCACCCGGGTTCCTCCTGTACCGGAAGCATTGAATGGACCAAATTCCGCAACAGAAGGATCCGTAGTTATACTGGTTAGCTGTGAAGAAGTTATTTTTTTCGTTTCATCACAAGTTAAACTGATCTGTATCGTTTCACCATTAATCGTTACTGTTGTTTTTGGAATAAAAGTAGAGACATACGTTTGACTAACATAAATGTAGTAATAAGAATTAAGAGCCCAGTTAGCAACTGCCGTTTCTCCCGGATCCATATTAAACCAATCCCAACTATTGTAATCACTTAAAGTAATATCCTCGGGTTTCAGTTCTTCTGATTCATACTTAAAGTATACATCACTTGCATTATAAGGTATTTCATAAATTGTTTTACCTTTTACATTAATTCCCCGGTTCAGACGCGTAAAACCATTCAGATAATACCATGACATATTCAATGAAATGGTATAATTTATTATCTTCTTTCTATTTCCTCCGAATAGTATCATACGATCACTGTCATTATATATTTACCAAAAACATACAGAATCCCAAGTACTCCGACCTTGCCGGCTTCAATGGTCCAGGTGGTGTCATCGGATTGGTAAGCGTCTCCGGTAGGGAGATTTAAAGTTAAACGTCCTGTACCAGAATTATAGACAGAAAATCTATATTCATATCCATCTATACCTCCTGTAAATCCAGGCATATCTATATTCCAACTATTAGCAGAAACACTAATTCTCGTATCATATAACCAATTATTCAAATTTTGAATTTCAGACAGACCCGATATGGTTGTATAATACGTTCCAAACTGCGGAGTCTGGTCTACTGTGGCAAGTTGTTTGCCACTCCATTTGAGACCATTAGGAGCATGTATACCAATAACTCCATCTGCATTATTAGTGATATATGCATTTTCAGAAGTCTCATCCCCTCTTAAAAATAAAATTGATGGAGTTACGGCTCCTTGTATTACGACTGTTCCGTCACCTCTTAAAACAGCTCCTACTGTTCCGTCACCTGAAGCTTTTTTAGCGGCAAAAAAAGATTTACCAGAGTAAACGTTTTCATTAAAAGTCTTACTTCCTGCAATCGTATCATCCCCCCCACGTTAGACACTTTCCCAGACAACTTAGAATCAACTTCTTTCTTGTCATAATAATTATCGATATCAATATGCTGAGCCTCTACGTACCCTAAGAACTCCCATCCATCCTCTTCGTTCATCCAGATATATTCCTTATAACGATTCTGGTCCACCGGCTCTTCTTCTTTAACTAAGGCGATGGCTCCGGGACGGAGGTTTTCGAGGGTTTCCAACTCTTTATACTCATCTGTGATCAAAGCAATGTAAGTGACCGCTCCTAACTGATCGATCTTTTCCTGTAGAGCTTCGTTCGTCACCAGATCTGTCAAATCCGATTTTACGGCGATTTCCTCATCCTGATACAGCACTTTTCCTCCGGCTTGCAGATGGAGGTCTTCCGTAGTTTTCAAGGTTAGAGCAGGAGCTTCGATGGTAATCGCTTCCGGATTTTCTCCGTTTATAACCTGCCGGTTTAACCACTCTTCCACAGTTCCTTCAAACCCCTGTTCCACGGCAATTTCATAGGCTGATTTCCCATCTGCACCAGGTTCTCCCTCCGGACCTTCCAGTTTGCCATAATTCCGCCATACGCCATTCACGGCATCAAACACATAAATCTCATACGGATGTTCTTCCCCGACTCCATAGGCATCTCCGGCCTGAGGTTCGGTTACAACAGCCTCCAGTTCCAACAGGGTTTCATAATAGCCCCGGATCACAAAACCGTTTCCAGGTTCTCCTTTTAATTCCTGTTTCTGCTCTTCTGTCAGCTCTTCAAACGTAAAAGGATCGCCTTTCTCTCCACGTTCCGCAATCAGCATCACATGTTTATTTTCTTTAGAAGGTTCTATCCCCTGAAACGGAGATAGAACGATATAGCCAGTTCCCTGATAAGTAATCAGATCCAGTTTTTCGTATTGTATATTCTCATTATATTCTCCTTTAGGGATGAATACGACTTTCCCCAGATTTAATTTTACTTTTGACATACTGAGTTTGTTTATTATATCTGTTTTATGAATGAATTATATTAAAAAGCTTCAGACCTGATCTACAAAAATGGCTGTAAAGTAAGAGGTCGCATAAGAAGTATTATTAGAAATAATAAATGTAGAGGAGAAATTCAGATTATAAGGATAAGTTGGTCCCATAGTTGACGACCAATAGGTTCCATGTAAACCAAAATTTCCGACCACCCCAGAAGGTGCATTTCCTAATGCCGGTAAAAAAAGACTGGTTTTTGACTCCTGTTTTTCATTGGCATCCAAGCCAAGCCAAATACCTTTCAGAGATACATCCCATGAAAAACCCAGATTCCCTAATGCAGAATATTCTGCTTGTGTAGGTATTCTTTTACCTATAGAGCTTGCAGCCTGCTGAGCCTGAGCAAACGTATAATAATAATACGTTTTTCCCCCGGAAGTATAAGTTAGTTCACCATACCCTGCAACGCGAAGTGGTTCTTTATACCATTTTAGATTATTAATAATGATATAATCCAGATCCTCTTTATTTATTTTATAAATTCTTCGTCTCATATATGCACGCTTTAAATAATCACTTGTAGCATGCCTGTTTCCTCGTCCATTTCAAACTGAGGACCGTTGTAGGCTTTATCCGTATAGACGGAAAGGAGTCCCGTTTCCGGGTCAATATCGAACGTAGCAAACAGGGTGTCTCCGTTTGCCCGGTGTCCGGTGTTTTCATATTCACCGGTCTCTTCATTATAACGCCACCAATAACCGTCGACGATCTGGTCCCGGTTATCAGAAAGTGTGTTTAGACGGCCGGATGCTTCATCTGCTTTTTCAGCGGCTGTGATCGCGGCTTCGGTAGCCTCTTCACACGCCTGGATCTGCTCCTGTGCCAACCGGGCTGCTTCTTCACTGGCTGCAGAAAGGGAATGAATCCATTCCTCTTCTGTTCCTTCAAAGAGCCCCAGGCGCACGGCCGTATCATAGCTGTTTTCGGTTATTTGCAACCAACTCTCCGGGTCCGTGACCTCAGCGGTATTGTTTATCTTTAAAGAGAGGTAAGCTCTCCCCTCCTTTGCGATCAGATCGATGATATCATACCGCGGCAGGTCATTACTCCGGGGGGGTGATGGCAATCTTGCCTATATCTGTTTCTTTTACCGTACTTGTTCCCATATATTATACGATTACTTTTAATCTTCCTTTATGATTCATTTTGAACACAGGTCCGGTATACTCCTCATCCGTACGCATATACAGCCTGCCATCATGATAAGCAAAGGTGGCATACATCAGGTTTCCTTTGGAGGTCTTTCCCGTATTCTCAAATTCTTTTGTTTCTTCGTTGTAGCGGTACCAGAATCCGTTCTCACCGATATATTCCCGGTTATCGGACAATTCATTCAAACGGCCCGTTGCCTGGTTCGCCTCATCAATCGCTGCATACGTATCCTGCTGGCGTTTCTCCTCTGCGGTTTCCCGTTGGCTTTCTGCCTCCACCCGGCTGTTTTCCACTTCCACGCGGGAGGCTTCCGCTTCTGACCGGGCTTTCTCCGCCTGTAGACGGGCATTCTCTGCCAGTACCCGGATTTCTTCCGCTTCCACTCTCTTCTTTTCCGCTTCTACCCGGGCCTTTTCCGCCGTTACCCGGCTGTTCTCCTGTGTGGTTACAGCCTCGTTGGTTTCCGTAGCGATACGGGCCGCTTCCAGTGCGATGAGTGCCGCTTCCTCGGATGCCGCACTAAGCGAGGCAACCCATTCGGCCTCTGTTCCTTTATATCCGTTCTTTACGGCTACTTCATACGCGGAGGGACCATACAGGTCTTCCACATAGATCAGGTTTTGCCAGGTACCACCGATACCTAATTTTCACTGTACCCAATCTCCCTGAAACCTCAGATAGGCACTCTCTCCGGCATCTCCCTTATCCCCTTTCATCAGGGATGGCCTGGCTCTTTTCGCTTTGCGGTTCTGAACGACTAAAAAGCAGTCATTGTCCGAAACAGTCAGTGCTTCAGGAAGGGTACTTATTTTTACTGTATTAAAATCTGCCATATCAATCGGGGATTTATTTGTTTAAAGGGAACAGGAGCCTCCCACCTTTCTTCTTCCAACGCATGTACAGGCTCCACATTGGCCTGTCATCGATTCCATCACTTCTGAAAAACTCAGGGTGACAAAGGCATGCCTGTTCCCGGGTTAAAGTTCTGGTTACGGAGTCACTTTTTCACCGATGATCATCGGTGCGACAGCCGGATTGCCGGGTAATTCCACCACGGCGGTTACTTCAATGGTAGACAGGTCGGTTGATTTCTGGCCAAACTTACGGACACCATAGCAGGTTGCTTTCGGAATCTGAACCGGCAGACCGAATTCGGTCATCAGTTCGATACTCTGTACCTGTTGGTAGTTTCCACGGGGAGAATGCCACTGGCCGTCAATCACCTCTCCACCTAACCAATATTCCAGGTTTTCGTTGGTCATTTCAATTGCGAACTTCAACGTGGTTCCGGCTGCGCTATACAACGTCAGGAAAGGATATCTTTCGCCTTCTTTGAAATGTTTCACTAATTCGCCTTCTTCATCTTCGAAGGTTACCGATTCTGTGATCGGAGCGCCCATGTCTTTTAGTGTGGTGGCCATGCTGCCATCAGAAGCCGGATTACCACACCGGATATTTGTTACTCCAAGAATGTACTTTGTCATTTTGTTTACTTTTTAAGATGGTTAATTTTATTTCTTATTTTCTCCGTCCTTCCGCCAGCCCGTTGTACAGACTGGTTGGAACGGATTGGGTATATAGGGTACCGGAGGGGATTACCCCGGACGTAAACTCCTCCGGCGCTGAATCCTGTGAAAGGAATCTGATGCAAATAAACAATCTGAAAACACTGAAAACAAGTGAAATTCCAAACGTGAATACAGCTGTTATCAAACTGATTATTTCTTTTTTGTGGCCTATCACCAAACGGTTAAGAAAGATCACTCTCACATACCCCCATTTCTGGTAATATATACTTGAAAAGATTTTTGAGGAAATAAAAAACCCTGATTTCATAATCAGGGTCTATCAAAGTTTTTATTGATAAAGAGAATAATCAAAGTTTTCTTTCTTCTCCCACCCTTCCCCGAGGGTGTTCTGAATATGGGCTACTAACTTAATATAAAAATCGGATAACTCTTCTACCGTTTCAAATAGATGATATTTGGGCTCTTCATCAGTACCCAATTTAAACTTTACAGGTAATGTGGCTCCGGAAGTCTGAACCGCTAAGTCATAAGCAGCTTTGTAATTAAACTGATTCTCCTGTGACAGCCAGACCGGATATCCTTCCCACACAAACCCGGAAAAAATTTTTTCATCCACTGAAGCATTTATCCAGGCATTCACTTTTTCTTTAATTTCCGGTTCCGTCGGTCGATGATTAAAGACTTCCTCTTCATAGGTAACACCTATTTTCTCTCCATTCTCATCTGTTTCCGGCTGAACATCCCAACGAACAGCCCATCTATTTTTTACAGGGTGAATACATTCTATCCATTCAACACCCAAACTACCATTTACTCGCATGACTTTAAAATTTTATATAAATACAAATTAGACTTATTTTTACCAAACGATCTTCCTTTTTTATCGTAGAAACGCTTTCCGCTATGCGTCAAATCGCTTCGCGATCTTTGTCCACGTCTCTATATTCACGACTCATATGCTTTTTAGCCTCCGGCTCTTACTGGACGCTCAATGCTTTGAACTCGCTTACGCTTGCTGCTTTACGAATTTCTCCGCGAAAAGCAAGACGAGAACCGATAGACGCGCTCGCATACGCTGAATCGTTATGCGCATACGTGTACGCTATTCCGCCATCCGTATTCGAGGAGTAATACGAGCGGGCCAAAACAAGACCGGATACATTATTCCCCAAATATCGGTCAGCATAATAAGTGCTCTCACTGCCACTAACCTCGGTAGGAATAGCGTCAAAATATGGACCGGTGGAGGCGGCTATTTCTCTTATCCAAAGATTATAACTACTTTGATTAGCTGTTATATTTCTCGTAGTACCAGTTTCCGGATTGGTTATTTTCCAAACATAATTATCAATAACAACACCATCTACCCACTCATACTTTCCACCGTGAACCGCCTCAATACCTAAAAACGTTGCATATCCGGTAGTGGTATTTTTTGTATCTGCCATTCCGGTTGCATTACTCGTTCCCTGAAGATATGTATAAGAATCAACTCCAACTCCTAATACAGCCTGAGAATTACGGGTTCCATATTTAGCAAAAAACATCATCGCAATCACACAATGCTGCTCATAATCTATAATACCATAACCCTGCCCACGGTAAGAGGCAAACATCTTCCAGTCCGCCTGACTTATATTACCGGTAGATGCTTGTCCACTCCGGCTATAAGGCCGGTTTCCAGTCACGTAGGCCTCATAAGCACCCAGGAGACTTTCAGATACTTTGATATACGTATCATCCACTTTTTGAAGTGCAAAGTGATAACGAAATTTATTATCATCCACCTTTTCATATTTGTAGTAAAACTCCGGAAAATGAACCATCACATCACCTTCGGATCCTGTCAATACGGCTGCCGTTCCATCTTCATAATATTTACTGTTATCATCCCGCAGGTAAGCGATGGTTACCTGTCCTTCGGCTGTCTTCTTAACAAGGCAACGGCGGAACTTAGCAAGGATTTCAGCGATGATACTCGAATTCACCTCGCCGGTAATATTCTCCGGATCACTGATAGATTTATCAAACGTGATCTGGGCGCTCCTGATCCGTTCATACACTAAAGAAACGGTACGGGAAGCATCGCCGGATGTATAGGTCTGGTCTAATGGTTTGTTATATTTTACCAGGTCATTCACCGACACTTTATAGGGAGTGCCAAAAGGAATCTTTACTACTACACCCGTTCCGGCTGCACCGGAATAAAGAACCGCATTAGTCGAAGTATTCGTAACCGTTAAAGTCTGACTACTTACAGCAGCCTGCCCATCATCCGTCGAAACATGGATAGTTACCCGTTCGGTAGTATAATGTAAGGAAACACTATCCGTCACACCGGCAGCCGTACGGTTTAAAGTAGCAGGAGTGTTATATCCGGAAATCCCGGCACCGGCTAACGTATAAGCAATCCCGGTTGGTATTTTCTGAGAAAGGGCCGTACTGTTATAGGTTAACTCTTTCGTCACTTCTCCCAGCGTTGGAGTAGTATATTTCAAAGTCAATTTTAAGCCATTCAAATCAGCGTTCGGAGCTGTCTGATTACTGGTGACATTCAGAGTAGTAACAGTCGTATGGTATTCAACGGTCAGATTACGGGTGTTTCCCTCCAGGGCAATATACTCCTGAGGAGCAGGAGTAGCATACCCATCCACGTCGGAACAAATGACTCTATAAGTCATATTTACAGGTATTTCAATGACAAGCTGAGTTCCATTCCAGGGAAAAACAACTGTTTCATCCGCATACCCGATTGTAATTGTAGCATGCAATAAAGAAGTATCCGGTTGACTTTGATTACCTGTAACGTTAATGTTTACAACCTCACCCTTTATCCGGCCACCGCTCCCAGCCTCTTTCCAAACTGCCTTTCCTGCAAAAAGGTCATATAACTGATAGAAAACATATTCCCCTTCTTCAGGATCTAAAACCCTGGCCTGTTGACCGATTTTGAATGCGATTTCTTCCCCATCTACCAGATAGGAGACAGTGTTTTCTTCCGGTACAACAGACAAGGTAGGACATTCGTAATCCCGGCCGTTTTTCCCTTTAAGATTGGGAGTTTCTACACGCTGGCTACCGTCTGTTATTTCAAGAATATAGTGGGTTGCAGTATTTACTTTTTCAGTAAAGGTAACGCTGGTTCCATCAGCGCCCGGCTCTCCCGGCTCCCCTTTGTCTCCGGTATCACCTTTTAACTCCAGCTTTTGTTCATCAGATAAATCGTCATAGATAAAAGCCTCTCCTTTTTCCCCCTTCAGGTTATCCAGGAAGTCAGACACTGTACCAGTATTCCCTTCCTCTAACCACAATTCATACGCAGATTTACCCGCTGCTCCCTGTAGCGGTCCGGTATTTACCCACTTATCATTTACCGGGTCATAAACATAAATGTCATAAGGCGGTTCTTCACCGACTCCATAATGATCCCCTTCTTCCGGTTTGGGAACCATTGCTTCCAATTCCAACAGATCTTTGAAATAGGCTTTAATCGTAAAATCCTTTCCTTTGGCTACCATCCGGGAATCATAATATTCTTTTTCTTTTTCATCCCACAACCACCAGGTACCGCCCTCTATTTTGGGCATGTGGTCGGACAGGGTATGCAAACGGGTAACAGCATCCTCGGCACTCTCTTTTGCCTGTTTTGCCTCTTCGGTGGCTGTTTCGCACTTTTCGATTACCTCTTTTGCTTTCTTTGCCGCTTCTTCGCTGGCAGCAGACAAAGAAACAAGCCATTCTTCTTCTGTTCCATCAAAACCGTACCGGACAGCTATGTCATACGTATTTTCGGTGATTTTCATCCATGCTGTAGAATCATCTACGCTGGCAACATTATCGTTCTTCAACGACAAATAAGCACGACCCTGGATAACCACAAGGTCGAAGATGCTGTATGCAGATAGCCCACTCTGCCGGGGAGTGATACAGACTTTTCCTAAAAGTGTTTGTTTTTTAGCCATATTTATTCTATTAAAAAGATTAATTCTCCTTTTTCGTTTACCTCAAAATTGCCGCCGGTATATTCTTCATCGAAATGAATACTTATTTTTCTCCCAATTTTCCATTTTCAATTCAACTCCAGTACGGTTCCGTCCTCATCCGTGATGATTCCGTCGATGTCGTCAAACAGTACGGAAACCACTACGCTACCTCCTGCGTCTACCCACGAAATGATTGGGATCAGGAGTTTGATGCCTAAAGACAGGATAATCTGGTCTTCCGACCATTTTTCCAGGCGGCTGGAAGGGCAATCCAGATAACAGACCGGGATAGGGATGCCCTGCACGGTCAGCGTCTGGATGCCCGGAGCGGCTAATTCCCGGAACAAAGCGGCGTGATTGTTGTAGAACTCTTCGCTGCTTCCTGCCACCATCAGCAGATTCAGAGTGACCTCTTTCTTTCCGGTTTGCAGGGTAGAGACATCTACCACCCCGCCGTCCGTAAAGGGATCTTTTACGTTTGGATATTGCAGCAGGCGGTCGGTGCCGGCTTCCATCGTAATCCCAAAATCGGCAAACGTATATTTGTTCAGGTACAATCCATCTCCCGGATCTATCCCGCCGGATGGACGGCTGGCCAGCCCTATATGGTCAACCGGCTGGTCATCCATAAAGGTGACGGAAAACTGTGCGGTTGCCAGTTCATCAGACTGGGGACGGGGAAGGGAAAACTGGCCTGTCCGGACATAACGCAATGCGTATTCCTTTCCTGTTCCGAAATCTATCCGGCGGTAACCGGGAGCACTTAAAACGCGGATCACCTCCTTATATAATTCCCGGAAAGCATACGGTCCGGAAGTATGTAAGATAAATTGCAAAGTGACCTGCTTAGACTCAAATTCCGGGAACAGCACATCCGGCTCCACTCCATCCGCCTCTGCCCAATCATTCTGCCGCATCGCTACCCGTTTCGGATAGGCAAAAACACCATCCAAGGATCCGGATAATAACTCCAGGCCATAATGCCGGATATCTGTTTTGTCAATCTTCATATCAGTTCATATTTATTTTGATACCATGCAAAGACATCCGGTCCACCGCTTCTTTCGTCACCCTGGAATGTCCCTCAATCTGAGAGACCGCCTGTTTGATCTCCAGCACATCATTCCAACCCTGCACCTGCAAGGCATAGAGATCGACCATACGATTATGAATATGCTCCACATTCACCCGCAGGGCTCCCGTCTGTCCGGCCAGCAGATCAATACTTTCCTGGCTGGCTTTGGCATAGGCTCCACTGAGGCTATTACTACTGCTGGTGCTTTCTTCTATTTTCTGGAGAGACATTCCCGTAATCCTTTCCATATCTTCTAACGCCCCTAAGGTGTTATTGATAATCTTTTCATACTCCGCACGCAGTTCTTCAATTCCTCCCTCCGTCAATCCTCCGTTCTCTGCTTTCGCGGCAAAGTCTGCATACCATTGATTCAAAGGGCCCTCCAGATGTTTCATCTTGATGGATTGGATCATGGCTTTCTTCATCATTTCCTCAAAGTTACCGGCAAAGTCTTCTGCAGAGCGGTTACCATCCAGAAATCCCTGCGCAATACTATCCGTAATCGCACTGGCCGTGGTTCCGGTCCATGCCTGGTCCGCCTGCTCCTGAAGCTGCTCTAACATCTCATTGATATTATCACCTTCTTCTTTTAGTTGTCTCAGCCTTTCAAACAATTCCTTTGCTGAACCCTCCATTTTTCCCTGTGTATAGAGTAGCTCCATATCTTCATAGGATTTTCCTCTCAGGGAATCATACTGGTTTTCAACCTTTGCTTTCCGGAACCAGGTGCCATGGGTATATTTCTGGCCGGAAATATATTTTTCCTGACCCAGTTTATACATAATCTGCTGATATTCCGATTTAGAAGCATGTTGCTGGTCTTTCAGTAACTCACCCTGGCGTTTAAAATACGCTTCCGAGGTCTCCCCTAATTGTTTCTGGGTACGAAGCCGTTCCCGGAGAAGCGCATTATACTCCATCTCTTTCACATAGGTGGAAGTCAGGCTTTGACGATATTGTTCCAGGACTTTTTTATTTTCTGCGTTCCGCTTTGCAAAAGAACCCACCAGCCCTGTCACACCACTGATGATACTACCGACCCCCTGAACCGGATTTGTGCCCATAACTGCAATACCGCCAGCTACATCCCCCGCAGCGCCTGCAATTTCAGAGGCCACTGCCAGCGCATTTCCCAGCCCTTCATGAAAATAGCTGCACATATCCGCACAATCTTTCAACGCTTTGGAAGCTGCCTTAAAGTGAACTTCCAGTTTTGCAGCATTGTTAGAATCTGTTCCTTCAACCCTTTTGATCTGGTTTTCAACTTCTCCGACAGCTTTTTCTACCTCCTGGGAAAGTTTACACTCTTTCTTTAAATTAGCAATGAACTTTTTAGCCTCCTTCAAAGCAGCATTCAGTTCTTTCTGAGAGATTTCCTTCAAACTTCCGAAAAGTACCTGGTAGAAATCCTGCCCTTCGATCTCCATCCTTTGTAAAGCATCTGTATGCGCTTGCGTACGCTTCTCCAAAGCATGCTCTATCCGTTGAGCCTCTGCTTCCCTGTTATTTTCGCGAGCCTCCTGCGCTGCTTTCTCCAACAGTTCTTTTTCTTTTTCAAAACTGTTCACCAAGCTGGCCAAACGGGTAGCATGTGATTGATACTGTTTTAATAACGTATCCAAATGCTGCTGGTTCTCTTCCTCTTTTTTAGCCACCTGAGCCGCATCTGTGTCCCCGGCAGAAGCACTGGTTTTTGTTGCAGGAAGTGACCAGGGAGCATTTTTATCCGTCATCTGCTGCTCCAACAGCCTATTCAATTGACTGATCTCTTCCTTGAAGTCAGCTATTTTTGTATCTATTTCTCCCTTTTGAATACCATATTCATCCTGTCCCATCGTTCCCTCTTTTGCCACTAACTGAGCCTGTGCCTGCTCAGCATCCTGCAAAAGAGTAATCAGCTCCCGGAGACGGGAAAAATACTGTTCCATTTTTATCCGCATATCATCATACAGATCATTCGTTTCTCCGGCTAACCGGGAGAAAGTAGTATAACTTTCATCTCCGATCCCCTTTAGAGCCAGACTTGTTTTCCGAAGCTCTTCATTCAGGTTTTTGGAAAAAGCATCGTATATATTAGTAGATCCCATATATTACTGTTTTATAGATTGTGAGGGTTATTTTTATTTGTTTTACCGACCATACCCAGCAATTGCTCCATACTGGAAATCTTCACCGCCTGTTCCTTCGGTTCAGTCACATAGCGGGGAGCATCCGAAAGCATCATAACTAACGTAGCATACGGAAGATCCAGGATCTCCTGCACCCTCCAGCCCGTATCTTTTGCAATCTGGTAGATCAATCCGAAAGGGCTATGAGAGCCTTCCATACGGCCCTTAACTCCCTTTTCATCCTGGCTCAGGCCGTTGTCTTCGGCATCGTTATCCGCATGCCCGACATGGATCTGATATAGTTTGAAAAATCGTGTACGCCTGACAGGCTGGACACCATAACCCACAGCTCAGCCATCTGGCGGGTGTCCAATGTGCGGCGGAGATACCAGGCCAGCAGCCGGTTCCGCCATCCCAACGGAGTACAATAGGGCCGGATCGCATAGGCAACAATACGACTGGCGGGAATCATACAGTCATGTACAAGCTGATGACTCTCATCAAACGTCTCCGGTTCCAGCTTCTGCGTCTTCTGCTTCATCTGCAGATACAGCGCTGAAATCTCAAAGATGGTTGCACTACTCGGTCTTTTGACGGTCAGGAAAAAATGCTTAACACCCAGCCACCGGAGCAAACGAGGCACCGGGACAGGCACTTTCACCCCCCTGTCGAGAAGCGTCCCAACCGTTTTTATTTCGGTCTCGATTCTCTGTTTTTCTGTGAATTCTTTTTCCATATATATTTTCTATGAAATGATTTTGTAGATATGCAAAATAAGGCGGCCAAACAGCCGGATACAAATGTTGTTACAAGCGTGAACATGGATGTTACTGCCCATCATCCCAAAGACCAGACCAAATACAATCTAAATCCCCCCGTGTTCCCCGCACAGGCGGGGACCGCATAGGCAGAGACGGTTCTCCTACTATTAAAGAGTTAAAACGGCCGGTTCTCATGCGGTCCCCGCCTGTGCGGGGAACTGGTAAGATTTTGTTTTATAGATATTTATATTTGGACCAGGCGGATTTGTAATCCGGCTGCACTGAGTATGAGGATCTCCGGATCCGGAACCGTAGGTCGGCCTTAGCCAATGCTATCAAATACCGGTTTAAAGGAATAAGGAGGTAAAGAAAGACGGATCCGGAGATCCCCTTCGACCCAAAACATCAACACTTTTAAAAACAATTCTCCTGTTTTATTTATAGCACCTTTAAAATGTACTTCCCAAAAATGTAGCGGATAGAAAGTTGACCAACCTTGCCAGCCGGGATAGTCCAGGAAGTACTGTCAAGTTGATAATTCGTTCCGCTGGGAAGTCCTACTGAAATAGTACTGGTCCCATTATTATGAACACTAAAGATATATTCCATACCCTCAGATCCGGAATTGAAAGAAGGGATAGAAAAGCTTACATTACTTATATATCTAATATCATGTAAACCTTTAAAAGTAATTCCTTCGGACACACTTTCTAATTGTTGATAAGTACCATATTGGGGAGTTTCCTGTAACTGAGGGACTCTCCACCAACCTTTTTCATATGAATCACCCTGATTATTATAAATAAAAACAGCTTTTCTTTTACCGGAATACTCAGGATCACCTGTATATTGTGCGTTCGCAGTCGTAACACGAATAGAATAATCTACTGTATTAGAACTATTTACATAAGCAGTAAAAATCTCGATTATAGCACCCGCTAACGCAATAGTACCACAATTAGTGTCTATGATATAATCATTATTTGCATAGGACCAACTTCCTTTTAAATATGTCCACCTGCTGGCAAATCCTCCTTTATCTTTAAGTAGCTGGATGAATTCTTCTGTAGTAATTGCTTCTCTGCCACTCCCTTTTTTAAGTTCCACTGCTCCTAATGACACAGAGGTGGGTTGGCCATTATAATAAACTCCTTCAGGTGCTATCAAATCCAATCTTCCGGATGCTGACTCTATAATCTTACTGGTCGTCTGGGAATTATTTGCATAATGAAAATTAATATTCCCGCCACTTGTATGATTAAGATGAATAGTTCCATCGCTACCTATGTAACTACCAACTCCCTCATTCCACAAAGTCTTTCCACCTGTATAAATAGAACTTTTACCATAGATTACAGCCGAGAAAGTCTTCTTACCACAAATCGTCTGGTCACTGGCCAGATCCACTTTATCAGCAAATTTCTCATCTACTTCCTCTTTCGTATAATACTTCTCCACATCAAACGTATTAACCATACCTAAGAACTCCCAGCCCTCCTCTTTGCTCAGCCAGATATATTCTTTGTAGTTATTGCTCTCAGCAGGAGTTTCTTCTTTGACTAAGGCGATGGCTCCGGGGCGGAGGTTTTCCAGTGCTTCCACTTCGGTATAATCCTCTGTGATCAGGGCAATGTAGGTAATGGCTCCTAACTGGTTGATCTTTTCCTGTAGGGATTCATGGGTGACGAAGTGAGCCAGATCCGATTTAACGGCCAGTTCTTCTTCATTATACAGGGCTTTACCTGCTGTCCGGAGAGAAATAGGCCCCTCCCCTTCTAATGTAATGGCAGGTGCCTGTACATGAACCTCTCCCAGATTCTCCCCGTTGATTACCTGCTGCAGGAGCCACTCTCTTTCGGTTCCCTCAAAGCCATATTCAACAGCTATCTCATACGCAGACCGGCCATCCGTCCCCGGTTCTCCCTGTGGACCTTCCAACGGTCCGTGATTGGTCCAGCGCTCCTGCACCGCATCATAGATATACACATCATACGGATATTCCAAACCTACGGCATACGCATCCCCGGCCTCCGGACCGGTAACCATCGCTTCCAATTCCAACAGGGTTTCATAGGTTCCGAGTATACAGAATCCCTTTCCCTGTTCTCCCCGGAGGGCTGCTAACTGTTCCATCGTAAAATCGTCATACGTAAAGGCCTCTCCCGGATCTCCTTTTTGTGCTAACAGGACGACATGGGGATTTGCTTCATCCGGCACCATCCCTTCAAAAGAGGTCAGGACTAAAAAACTATTCCCTTTATATAAAATCACATCGAGCGCACGATATACACGATTCTCTTCATATTCTCCACATGGTGTTAGGGCCACTTTACCCAGCACCGTTTTTACTTTTCCTTCTGTCATAGTCAGGTTTTAATTAATTTATTTATCCTAAAAATCTATCCGGCAACCCCGGTTCCCCACACAGGCAGGGACCGCACCCAAACAGACAGTTTCAACTAAAAAGAACGACAGTCCCTCTGCACTCCCCACCTGCGTGGAGAACACTCGTTTTTATACACTGCCTGTTACTGTGCAGGAGTTTCCCTCCTTACAGGATTGCCAGGATAGATCCGGATACAAAAGAAGAACCCAAAAGAAGAAAACACAAATGAAGTCGCTACGCTAACTATTTTTATTCTATCGCATACAGAGACTACTTACAAATGTTCGGGAACAGGCAGATTTTGAGCAGACAATTTGGATCAGGCGGATTTGTAATCCGACTGTACGGAGTATAAGGATCTCCGGATCCGGAACCGTAGGTCGGCCTTAGCCAATGCTATCAAATACCGATTTAAAGGAATAAAAAGGTAAAGAAAGACGGATCCGGAGATCCTTATACACATCAGGCGGGGATCCGGAGATCCCCTTCGACGAACAACCACCTGCCTCTCTGATCAGAGCACTTTAAGTATATATTTGCCAAAAACATAGTGAATATGAAGGCGGCCGATCTCTCCAGGCCGTATTGTCCACGAAGTAACTGTTGATTGGTACTCCGTTTTTGAAGGAATAGTATAAGTTAGATTTGAGGCAGACTCATTTTTAACACTAATAATCCATTCTCCACCATTGATTCCTCCGCTTATAGTTCCTAACCCGTATGTTCCTCCCTGAGCGCTGGTAAACCGGAGATCATATGGTTTGTTATCTAAATTTAGAGTAGTAAATTCATCCGCAGATAAGGAAATATAATATCCATATTGAGGTGTTTTATCAATTGTAGCTACATACTTATCATCTACTCTCAATCCACTATAAAAATTGAAGGGAGATTTTCTAATATCATCACCATCTATCTTAATAGAATTGTAAATTTCCTCATCTACAGGAGTTTGAGTTTGTGTATTATAATAAGAAATAACAAACGGTTTATTTAATCCCGTTACGTAGCCGGTAAATAATATTTGGTTATTCCAGGGAATAGTATTTTTCAAAATAACAAATCCTCCATATTTCACACCGTTATGAGTAAAAGTCGCAGGCTTCAAATTACCGTCAAAAGGCCGATCTATAAAATAACTCATATCCATATCAGTAGAGTTATAGTATTTGTTACAAGACACAAAACAAAGTGGATTTTTTGCATTTCCATTATTCCTGATGAGTACTATATTCCCTTGAGCCGAAGAATGGAAAGAGATATTTGTATTATCTAATGCCACTAAACCAATCACGGCATAATGATAGTCTTTATAGTTTTCTAATTTCAGAACTGTAGAGATTTCATTCCCATTATGCGTAAGCCCATTGGCAGCTTCTATATTTAATTTACCCGAAGCCGTCTCAATAATCCTACTCGTATTAGCCGTCTCATTTGCATAGTGAAAACCAATAAAAGGAGAAGCTGCAGCATTCAAATGCATCGTTCCGTCTGCCCCCAGATAACCTCCTATTCCACGTACTGAATCTTCTTTATCTCCTGTAAGGATAGAGTGAAATTTAGTCCGGGAAGAAAAAGTCTTCTCTCCTTCAATCGTTTGATCACTTGTCAGATTCACTGTTTCGTTTAACTTCTCATTGATTTCCTCTTTCGTGTAGTACTTCTCCACGTCAAACGTATTGACCGTCCCCAGAAACTCCCAGCCTTGTTCTTCACCCAACCAGATGTATTCTTTATACTGGTTCTTTTCTTCCGGGGTTTCTTCTTTGACTAAGGCGATGGCTCCGGAGCGGAGGTTTTCCAGGGCTTTCACTTCCGCATAGTCGTCCGTAAGCAGGGCAATATAGGTGATCGCTCCCAACTGGTCTATTTTTGCCTGTAGATCTTCCGGTGTAACAAACCGGGCAAGCCATTCCGTCTCGGTTCCTTCAAACCCCTGTTCAACGGCTATTTCATAAGCGGATTTTCCTGCCGGGCCTTTTTCTCCCTGCGGGCCTTCCAAAGGACCCAGGTTGATCCAGGCTTCCTGCTGTCCGTCATAGATATAGATATCGTAGGGAGCTTCCGGACCGATGGCCCAGGCATCCCCGGTTTCCGGATAGAGGACTAAGGCTTCCAGATCCAGTAAGGTTTCATAATGGCCCTCTATTTTGAATCCTTTTCCCGGATCTCCTTTGAGGGAGGCTAATTGTTCTCCTGTGAAA
>JAJQEE010000134.1:32870-34908 GCA_021201865.1 Tannerellaceae bacterium
TAGGTGAACGGATCACCCTGCGCTCCTTTTTCCGCCAGTAGCATAACATTTGGATTCTCCGCAGAAGGCACTATGCCCTGAAAAGGTTTGATTACTAAATAACTGTTTCCCAGGTAGCCGACCACATCTAAACGGTCATAGGCCATTAATTCACTATACTCCCCTTTTGGGGTCAGGGAAACTTTTCCCAGATTGATTCTTGTCTTTGTCATGATTCATTGATTTGTGAAGTTATCAATTAGAAAGAAGACTCTTCTTTCGCTTCTTCCTGTTCAAAACGAAGGGAAGCCAGATATTTGATCGTTTCCAGAGAGAAAGAGGTAACAGCCCTTTTCTGATCAGTCAGCCGGACACAGTTTCTCATCAGTTCCAGCTCTCTTTCTGTCAGGTCAAACTCCTGCTCCCGCTCATAGCTGCGGAGATCGGATATTTCCACATTACAGGTTCCATCCCCGTTCTGTGTGAGATGCAATCCATTCTGCTCTTCCGGCAGGATCCTTATTTTACGGTTGATGGACTGGATCAGTTCCATCTCTTCTACATTCCCCATAGACGGGAAAAAGCCATTCAATAGAATGACTCTGTCTACCATGGATAGTTTCATAAATTCAGTTGTTTTAAAAGTTGTTCTTTCCCTCCCAGGCTACCCACCCTACAGATATTCTATTCCCGGAACAAATCCCGGAGGGATTGCCTGTGACTAACCGTGGGATGCAGATCCCACGGTTATAGATGTCAGATAGGATGAGCCCCGGCAGGGGGTCAAGAAGGAGATGTTGGTTCACCTCCTCCGGAACTGATATGTTGAATGCTATTTCCTCCGTGGGATCTGCATCCCACGGTTAGCCACAGGTAATCCCTCCGGGATAAAAGATCTGTGTATTGAGTAGATCCGGAGATCCCCTTCAACCTAAAAGCCGGTTGTATGAATCACCAGGAGTCACAGGTCAGCCGGAGGGGAATTTAATCCGGATTTAATTTTTGTCTTACGAATTTTCTCCCCGGACGATGATTTCACAAGCCGTATAAACCTGATTATCTGTACGATCTTTTACGGTAGCCACAAAAGTGGCTGTTCCGTCCGGATAGTATAAGAATTGTGCACGGGCAGATGGGCCAACGGAGATATATTGATAGGCAAATATCCCTGAATTGGTAAAGCTTGTACGGGTAATATCCTGTGCCCAGACCTCCCGGTCTTCTCTCACCTGGACTCCATGTTGTTCGATGTAATTCACTTCTATTTCCCGATTATTTGCAGGTAAGATTTTCGTTGTCACAGGCGTATAGGAAGTTCCCAGACCCTCTATAAACATTATAATATCCACCTGTGCAGGAGTATACACATTGGGGTATATGGTACGAATTTCTATTTTAGCCGGCCAGCCATCTACACTCTGGATCGTTTTACAGGTATATCCGACACAACGAATTGTCTTACTTACAGGATTCGTTATCACATCCGTGGGAACCGTACAATCGGTCAACGTAATTGTTTTGTCTTCTTTATAGGCTTCCGCCTCCCAGCTCAGGATTCCATTTGCCACCGTTCCGACGAAGTCTCCATCGACATAGACCCGGGGAGATCCCTGATTAGAACGCAGGGTATAAGTAACTACTGAATTTGTTTTTTTATGTCTTCTTCTTCTCATACTTATTTAATTAAAAAGTTTATAAAATTTCACCTTTAATCCCTCAGAAAGCAATAGAACAGGGAATACTGTTCCCGGGAGCTTTCCGGCAGGGATCTTTACGAAGGATTACTAAAAATGGGCTGCATTTAAATAGAATAAGGAGCTACTGGTGGAATGAAATCTGACGTATATAAAGCCTGGTGGGTGAACAGGAGTTCATCAATGACACAGACTTCATTTGAACAGGCGTAGATGGTTGAGTTGGCTGCATTCGATACAGGAATGGTAAAATTGCCGGAACTCCAGGTCTGAGTGCCATCTATAAAAACTCTCAGAAAACTATTGGCTGTTCCGACAAAGGCAAAATGATGGAATTGATTATCCACAGGAATCCTACCTAACAG
>JAJQEE010000134.1:34918-40355 GCA_021201865.1 Tannerellaceae bacterium
ACCTAACAGTTGGGTAGAATTTACCCAATCAGTCTGGTTAGAGTTCCCAAGCAACAGAGAAACCTTGCCTGTTCCTTCTTCCAGAAATGCAAAGTTGACCCCCACCTGACAATAATAAAAAGATGTATGCGCAGAACTTTTCAGGTTAATCCTCAGTCCTGCATCGATTTGGATTCCTCCCGAAACTTTCACCCAACATTCAATCGTAAAGTCTTTCCGGTAGACATTTGCCTGACCAGCAGTGTGTATATAAGCAATTCCTCCGGCTAAACCTTTGGAAAACTTTCCGTCACCCAGCCGGGCTGACTTGTAGTAATCCACTGGATTCCCGCAGGCATCTCCGGAAGACAATTCTTCAAAATGGTGTAAGGCTACACAATCTACCCGCAGGTGTTTATTTTTACTTCTTCGTCTCATCATTTTTATTTATTATGTTCATACTATTTTCTTACGGTTGCACCTGCCCCCGGATTATATAGTAGGGAGTATAGCGGGTGACGCTTAGTTCAAGGATCTTTCCGGCGGGGATCTCTACGGAGCTGCCCAGCATACTCCGGTAGCTATCATCGTTGGGAACGGGTTGCCGGATGGTGTCTGCGGAAATGTTGTGCAGGTAGACTACTTGTTCCTGTCCGGCCTGCTCCATATCCAGCCTGAAAGCGATCGCCTCCCGGATCTGCACGGTCCTCACTTCTTCGAGGTCTTCATTAAAAAGAAGGAACCGGATGGGTGAATAGTAGTGGGCATACTCCCTTTTAGGAGAAAGGCCGCCTTCGAGGTCATCAAAACTGACTAAGCCATTTCCCCGGTACGTGGGACGTTTGAGAAAGTCTGTGTCCTCTTCAAACACGTTGTTCTTTTTCAGTTGTACTGTTTTCTGTGACGTAAAAAACCGGATTGGGTCATTTAACTGTTTCTGTTTCATTTGTATAGTTGTTTTACCTTCCCTTTACACATCTCTCTTCTTCCGGCTCAACAGACCTGGAGGGAGAGAAGGCCAGGGTAGCAGTTCTCCTGCTGATTTTTGTTGTTACACTAAGTACTATTTTTTATTATGTCTCCGATAAATCTGAGATTTGCATTTCACCTGGGGATTCATCAGCTTGCTGAGTTCCCGTTTAGCGGGATAAGCCAGATAGCGGTTGAAAGTGGAATAGGAAATGTAATAGCGTGGTTCGATCTCAGTCAGAAAGACATGTCGTTGAGTAATACCTAATTTCTTTCTTTCCAGAACGAGATTTTGTATCTCAATCATTTTGAGTAAAATGTTTCTGTTGTTATAAGCCATGATTTGAGGAGTTTAGTTGAATATTTTAATAGTTGTTGTTTTTAAATACTTATTAAAAAATACTTTCCGTTAGCTTCTGTGAGTAGACATCACATTCCGTGATCCGCTGGTAAAGGTGAATGTATCTTTGTTGTTGCATACCGGATGCAAATAGTAATAACCTGGCGGGGCCTTGTGCTCCGTGTAAATAATTTTATAATATGGCACAGAAATACAGAGTGATCAAACGTCGTAATTTAGGGAAAGATGCCGATCAGGTTTCCCACAAATATTACGCACAGTCTATCAGCAACGGAAATGTCGGGATAGACGAAATTTGTAGTGACATCAGTGAATATTGTTCTCTCACGTCTGCGGATGTGAAAGCAGTGTTGGACCGTCTGAACTTCGTGTTGGATAAACACCTGCGGGCCGGACGTAACATCCTGTTAGGGGAAGTGGGTAATTTCCGTTTGAGTTTCGGATCCAGTGGTACGGAAAACCTGGAGGATTTTCACACCTCTAAGATCCGCAAACCGAAGATTACCTTCACCCCGGGCAAACTGTTACAGAAAACCCGCGAACAGACCTCCTATGAACGGGATAATGTGCAGGTAGTGAAAGTCACTGAACCATGTGACCTGCCGCACGCGATCTGAAAAATCGCTGCCTACTGTTGAATCAAACGGGTGCACCCTTCCCGGGCAACGGGTGCACCCGTTTTTTCCATCGCCGGGCAGCGATCTCCGGAATTCATCACCAGCGTTTCCGGAATATCTTATAAAAATAAGTAGTAACCAAGCTTTTGATAAATATGCAAACAATAGACATCAAAGTGTACTCCATTCAGGAGTTGGGATTAATCTATTTCCCTGAGAATACACCTGAATCCGCGAGTGCACATCTGAGAAGGTGGATCAACCAGCCTCAGCTTTATGAAAAACTGACTGCTACCGGCTACCGCCGGGGGCAGAAGATCCTCACTCCCAAACAGGTCCGTATCATTGTGGACCACGTGCAGGGAGTCTGATGACCGGATGGGAGACCAGAAACAGGCAGGGAAAAACCTATTTCCCCCTGTTTTTGGTCTCCCTTTTTTTGTTTAAAACGGTATCTCCTCTTCCAGGTCGGCGAACGGTAATTCACAGCCTGTGAGGTCGTAGAAACGGGTTGTTTCGGAGTCAAAACCACAGATAAACTCATGCGTCCCTATATTCCTCCCTTTCGCAATATGGATCAGCGCGGTTCCTTTCGGATCTACCTTTTCAAATTTATCTCCCTCATAACGCTTTTTGTACATCTCCGGACGGTGGATCAGGATCACGATATCCGCCGCTTCCCCGATCTGTCCGCTATCCCGCAGGCGTGCCAGGGTCGGTGTCTGGTGGCTGTGGTCCCGGTTCAACTGGGAAAGAGCTAATATCCATATATCCAGCTCTTTCGCCAGGTTCTTGAGGCGGCGGGCAGCTTCTGCCATCTGGGCTTCCTTGCTGGCTTCCCGCATATTCACATTGAGGATCTGGAGGTAATCCACCACCGCTCCCCGGATGCGGTACTTTTTCTGCATCGAACGGATGGAGCTGAGGATGGTGTCTAAGCTGCTGGTGCTCCGGTCATCGAAATAAATCTTTGTCCCGACTAATTTCGTCACGCCCAGTGCCACCTCTTCAAACTGGTTGGGCTTCAGGGGAGCATAGAGGATCTTATGGGCAGCGATTCCACTTTGCATGGACATGATACGGGCGGCAATCTGTTCCTTTTTCATCTCGAGTGAGTAGTAGGCTATGGAAGCTCCCTTCATGGCTGCATTCCGGGCCAGGGTGACGGCAAAGGAGGTTTTTCCCTGGGAAGTATCCCCGGCTATAACCACTAAGTCTGACGTCTGCAACCCACCACTTTTTTCATCCAGCTCGCTGAATCCGGTAGCCGTTCCGGAGAGCTCGCCCTCTCCTGTCATATTTTTCTCCATCTGCCGGAGCACATTGTTCATCGCCTCATCCAACGTATGGACATGCTCCTGGGATTCAATGTACAGATGTTTGAGCTGGCTTTCCACCTCCGCCACCAACTCCTGCAGGTCCCGTGATTTGGCATAGCCTTGTGCCAGAAACACTTCCATGATCTGAATGAAACGGCGGCGTTTTCCCAATTCGGAAATATGGGTGGCATGCTGGTAGACATTGCTGGAATACGAGGTTCCGATCTGAGAGAACTGAAAAGCATCCAGTGGATCCGGCTGCTTGTTCAGTTCGGCCATGACAGCGATCATATCGGGACAGTCTCCCCGCCGGTCAATAGTCTGGATGGCCTGCCAGATCCGTTTATGCAAAGGATAATAGAAAGACTCATCATCCAATAGCATTTCAATGGAGGACAGCACGTTGTGGTTGCCCATGATACTTCCAAGGACCACTTTTTCCGCCTCCGGATTCTGAGGTAATAATCTATTTTCCATATTCTCTTTTCGCCCAGTTTAATACGGTTCTGTAAAGATCCACATATCGCTTGCGGAGGTCTTTCCGGTTTTCTAATTGCAGGATCACATCTGCGATTTGCTTGCCGGTGTACTTGGCCTTCAACCGGAAAAACCCCTCTTCTGTGATCTGTTTCGGGAAGTGCCGGCTATTTGCACAGAAAGGAGCCTGTTTGGCTAACCACTCCTGAAAAATAACATATTCCGGAGCGGGCGCGGGTGGAGTATCCTCCGGGATACTCCTTTTTTGACTCTCGTTAGAGAGGTTTTTTGTTTCTGTTTCCGGTTTATAAGAGTCTGTAGGTTGGGCTGCCGTTTGGGCTGTACTTTCGGTTGCCGTTTGGACTGCCGGATTGGCTGCCGTTTGGGTTGAAGCATTCCTTTTCTTTCTCGCCGGAACCTGTAGCGGGGTGATAAAAGAATAGGTTCCCATCACCTTTTTGCTCTTCCCGGATTTATAATAGAGGAGTTTGCTCTCCACCAGCTTTTTCCGGGCGTTAATCAATGTTTTTTCACTGATCCGCAGGGCTAAGAACAATTCTTCATTACACACCCGGAACACTTCCGGCCATTTATCTCCATTACAGATCGCGATCAGTTCATGATAGAGTGCCTGTTCCACTGCCCCCAGCCGGTTTCTCGTCCGGATCTTTCGCATATCAATGACTAAGCTGTATCCATCTAATTTTTTCATATGATTCTTTTTTTATTTAGGAGTTAAAGTAGTCAGAGTAGTTAAGATTTTTTTGTTAGTTGTAATCAGCAGATTTTAACAACCCCACAGGGGTTCCAGCAACAGCCCAGGGCTGAGCCAAAGGCGAATCCCTGGGTAAGATTTACCACAAGTCAACCCCGCAGTGGGTTGCATATTCAACCCTGATAAATCTAAAGGATGAAACCCTTTCAGGGTTCCTGAAACTATTATTTCTACCCAGGGGCTCGCTTCGCTCAGCCCTGGGCTGTTGCTGGAACCCCTGTGGGGTTTTTTAGAATTTTTCAAATACGACTAATTACATTCCTCAGTTCCTTACCTCTTAAGAAGTGAAGCATCTGACAACAAACTCATTACTAAGGAACGAAGCGATTGATAACTTTTTTAATTACTTTAATTTCTGATTATTAATAATAAGAAGTTTCCGGAGATGCCTGTTTTTTATCACACTATACTTCGGTTTATCTCCGGGGAGCTGTTCACCCAGCAGGCGTGCTTCCCTGTTCAGGCGGGTGGCTTCCTGCCGGTAACCTGTTTCACGTTCCAGACCGTCAATGGTCAGGGGAGCATCCGGTTGGACACCTAATATGGTTTCTCGGATTGTCATAGGACATAAATGATTAATAGTTAATAATGAAGTAATTTATTTGCCGGCGTTGATCTCTAAAGTCCCGCAGGGACGGCACATAGCAGTGTCGTGCTTACAGCACTCTATTGACTACTGATATCTGACCTGGGATTTGCATCCCAGGCTATTATATGACGTCCTTTCAGGACTTAAGAGATAAAGATCAACCTTCGCCAATCAACTTTCGCCAATCAACCTTTGCCAATTCCGGGCATGTGAGGGATTTCACCAGGCTTTTGGATCAGGCGGATTTGTAATCCGACTGCACTGAGTATGAGGATCTCCGGATCCGGAACCGTAGATCGGCCTTAGCCAATCTACGAAATACCTATTGGGATAGAACAAAAGGTATAGAAA
>JAJQEE010000073.1 GCA_021201865.1 Tannerellaceae bacterium
GTATATAGATTTGGTTTATTTTTTTCTTGTTTAAACACAAAAAACAATCTTTGTTTCCATAAAAGAAACTTATCGTCTGATTTTTTCTTTTAAAGAAACAATAAATCATACCTCTCCTGCCCGTCTAAATTAATTAAACAGGAATAAGGATCTACCTATTCTCAAGCCTATTCTTTTACCGTGACCCCGGGAGAAGGCAGAAGCAAACCTTCTTTGATAAATTCATCATATACTACAGTAGGATGATGATCTCTATGAAAGATTTTAGTATGTTCTTTGGATTGAATATCTGGATTGCCCTGTTTCATCTGTGCATTTACAGAACTGTAATTGCGGAGTGTCTCTTTTTTATTTCCTAAAATTGAACTGTCCAAAACAGTAGTGTCTAAGATGTTCTTCACGGGTGTCAGTTGAGGAAGTAAATTCTGTTCTAATAATCCCCGGTAAGCGCCGATATATTCACATAAAACACTATTACCCTGGGTAAAAATACGGTATGTATAATTGGACCACGCTGTTTTGATGTGAATTTCGTTTTCCCAGATTTCAATATTAGCTTTAGAGTCATACATCAGGTCTTTGATCACTACTCTTCTCAGACCATTTTGTTCTTCCGTTACGTCAGATTGCCATTTTTCAGATGTAAATATTTCATGAATGATCTCAGGCAACCTTTCTTTAATTTCAAATTGTATTCTCATGACGTTTTGCCTGCCAGTCAGGACTTATTAAGGATACCAGGTTCTAAGTTCGTCTAAGTTCTCTATACATAAAACAAATACCATTGTAAAAATGTTTATAGAAAAACTAATTTTTTCTATTTACTTCTTTACCTTTGCCCAATAAACACAAACATATGGAACAAAAAGACGAAATCATCCTTATTAATATTAGTGGAACCGATCGTCCGGGAGTAACCGCCGCTCTTACTGAAATATTAGCCAAAAACAATGCCGTCATCTTAGACATTGGCCAGGCTGATATCCATGATAATCTTTCTTTAGGTATTCTCTTTCAAAGTACGGAAGGAAACTCAGGGGAGATCCTCAAAGAGCTCCTCTTCAAAAGCTATGAGTTGGATGTAAATATCCGTTTTAATCCGATCACAGAAGAAGCCTATTGTGAGTGGGTAAATATGCAGGGAAAGAACCGTTATATCATTACGATCGTTGCCCGTAAACTCACGGCCAAGCAAATTGCAGGTATTTCCAAAGTGGTGGCTGAGCAGGGAATGAATATTGATGATATAAAACGTCTGACCGGCCGTATACCGTTGGATGAAACCGCCCGTACTCCTAAAGCAAGTGTGGAATTCTCTGTCCGTGGTAATCCTAAAAATAAAGAGGAAATGCAAAAGGCCTTTCTGGATCTTTCTTCAGAACTGGAAATGGATATATCCTTCCAGGAAGAAAGTATGTATCGCCGGATGCGCCGCCTGATCTGTTTCGATATGGACTCGACATTGATCAAAACAGAAGTAATAGACGAATTAGCCGTACGCGCAGGTGTAGGTGACCAGGTAAAAGCAATTACTGAAGCCGCTATGCGCGGGGAAATTGATTTTAATGAAAGCTTCCGTCAACGGTGTGCCCTGTTAAAGGGGTTAGATGTATCTGTTATGCAGGAAATCGCTGAAAATCTACCAATCACAGAAGGGGTTGACCGTCTGATGGCAGTCCTGAAAAAAGTAGGTTTCAAAATAGCGATTCTTTCCGGTGGATTCATGTATTTCGGCAACTATCTGAAACAAAAATATGGGATTGATTATGTCTATGCCAATGAACTGGAGAAAGTGGATGGTAAACTAACCGGAAACTATGTCGGAGATATTGTAGATGGCAAACGGAAAGCTGAATTACTAAGATTAATTGCCCAGGTTGAAAATGTGGATATTCGCCAGACAGTTGCTGTAGGAGATGGAGCAAATGATCTTCCGATGATAAGTACAGCCGGATTAGGAATTGCTTTCCATGCTAAACCCAAAGTCAAAGAAAATGCAAAACAGTCCATTTCAACGATCGGATTAGATGGGATTTTGTACTTCCTGGGCTACAAAGATTCTTACATTGATGACGATATAGAAAATTGTTAATATTCAATTGATTATAAAATAAGAAATAGAAAGATATGGTGAAACATATAGTAATGTTCAGACTCATCGATTTCCCAACTCCGGAAGAGAAACAGGAAAAGTTAGTGGAGATCAAAACCAAATTAGAAGCTTTAATTGATAAAATCGACGTATTACGCAAAATAAATGTTGGTTTTAATATAAATCCGGCCGAAACCTGGGATCTGATCTTAATAACAGAATTAGATACGCTCGAAGATGTTGCAGTATATGCTAATCATCCGGAACATGTAGAGGTCGCTAAAAATGTAATTGGTCCTGTAAAAGCGGATCGTGCGTGTGTAGATTACGAATATTAATGCTTCGATAGGTGGGTCGGTCTATATGCATAGAAGAAAGGGCTTTGCAGGCTGTAAAGAACTTTGAGTCCGGATATAACTGTTCCCAGTCACTTTTTTTAGCCTATGCCGATCTATTTGACTTGCCTCCTTCCTTAGCGAATCAATTATCCGTTTCTTTCGGAGGAGGTGTAGGACGCATGCGTGAGATCTGTGGAGCTGTTTCCGCGATGTCCATGCTAATCGGTCTTCATCATCCGGAATCTGTTGCAGATGATATGAAGACCCGGATCCAAATCTATACCGCAGTACAGGAGGCATCCTCCCGGTTTAAAGAAAAATATAACAGCATCATCTGCAAAAAGCTCTTAAGTAAAACGGAAGCAGCTAAAAGAGAACCCATTCCTTCGTTAAGGACGACTGAATATTATGCCAAACGTCCTTGTAGTAAATACATTGCCGAAGCAGCCTGCATCATCGGAAAGATCCTCAGTGAAGAGATTAAGCCAGTAATTTGATCTGGGTAACATACCCTTCTTTACGAATCTCATCAAACAGTTGGCTATAAGAGGACTGGGATTTCACATTCACTTTCAGAGTAATAATAGAGGTGTCCGTATCATAATCATTTTCATAGGAAAAGCTTATGATGTAGACACCTTTTTCAAGTAAGATTTTCCGGAGTGAAGTAATATCCGGTGTGGCTGTTTTACAGGAAATAGTAAGGATTTTATTAACCCCATTCAGGAACAACTTCTTCTCCAGCTCTTCCAGAGAAAGTAACACAAAAAGAGTAAGAATAGTACCTATTACGGACGCCAGGTACATACCGGCTCCTACTCCTAACCCTATCACGGCCATGACCCAGATACAGGCGGCAGTTGTCAACCCATGAATACTTCCATGACTTTGTATGATCGCCCCTGCACCTAAGAAACCAATTCCGGTTAACACCTGAGCCGCAATACGCCCGGGATCCCCATTCAGAAAGTCCGGATATATTTGTGGGATCCAGATGGATACAAGCATCGCTCCGGTTGAACCCATACATATCAGCGTAAAAGTCCGCATGCCGGCATCCCTACGCCTTAATTGGCGTTCAGCTCCCACAAGTGTACCTAACACCAAACTAATAAAGAGTCTTATTGTTGCTGTATAAGGAGTTATTTCCGTGCTGTGAAACAAATCAGTAATGGTATCCCATAGAGTCATTTCTCCCATTTTAATCGCTTTTATTAATTCTCTAACAAAACAATTATCTTCATGAAAAGTTAACTTCCATAAATATATAAATTTTCTCTCTTTTTACCTATTGGCATATTACTTTTTTAGAAAAGAAGCATTAAAAAATCCCGGGCCAGACCCTATAAAGTCTAATTCCGGGATAAATATATACATATAGAATAATCCTCTTATAAAAGGGCACCTGTCAGTTCACTGACCGAATTGAATCCGTGTCTGTCGCAATAGTCATTCAATCCGTCAATAATCCTGATAGATGCTGTCGGATCAATAAAATTATAGGTTCCTACCTGGATAGCAGTAGCTCCTGCTAACATAAATTCGACAGCGTCTCTCCAGTCTGAAATACCTCCTAATCCGATAATCGGGATCTTCACCGCTTTATAAGTCTGCCACACCATCCGCAGAGCGACCGGTTTTACAGCAGGTCCGGAAAGTCCACCAGTTATTGTAGATAATACCGGTTTTCTGGTTTCCGGATTGATAGCCATTCCAAGCAAGGTATTGATCAGGGACACACTATCTGCTCCTTCTGCTTCTACGGCTTTTGCAATCTCTGCAATGTCCGTTACATTTGGAGAAAGTTTTACAATAAGTACCTTGGGATAAACCTTTCTCACCGCCTTCACAACCTCTGCGGCACCCTGGCAGGTAACCCCAAAAGCCATTCCGCCTTCCTTTACATTCGGACAGGAAATATTGAGTTCTATAGCAGGTATTTTATCTAACTGAACAATTTTTTCAGCACATTCAACATACGATTCAATCGAAGATCCACTCACATTTACGATCATATGAGTATCATAATCCCTGATCTCCGGATAGATCTTTTCTACAAAGTAATCTGCCCCTTTATTCTGCAAGCCCACCGCATTTAACATCCCGGAAGGTGTTTCTGCAAGGCGCGGATAATTATTTCCTTCTCTGTGTTCAGCAGTCGTACCCTTAACAAAAATCCCTCCTAACCGTTCAATATTTATAAAATCTGAATATTCAATTCCATATCCAAATGTTCCGGAAGCTGTCATCACAGGATTCTTAAGCTCCAGATTTCCTATATTTACTTTTAATTCAGCCATGTCAGTTTTTCAATATTAAATACGGGACCTTCCGTACATACACATACATTTCCTTTATGAGTTTTCTCTACACAACACAAACACGCCCCAATTCCGCATGCCATCGTATTTTCCAGAGACACTTCACAATTAATAGCCTGAGAGTTCGCGTAACGGGCTACCGCAACCATCATGGGTTTAGGACCACAGGTAAATATTTTATCAAACTGAGTTTCCTTTAAGACCGAATGATCCGTAACATACCCCTGTTCTCCCAGTGTACCGTCTTCAGTAGTAATATAAACATTTCCATACTTCTCAAATTCATCCAATTGCATCAAATCCTCTTTTGAACGGGCTCCTAAAAGAAATTTCGATTCAAATCCCATTTCCTTCAGGGTAGCTCCCAGATACAACATAGGAGCAGTACCTACACCACCACCAATTAAAAGTAATTTCTGATCCTGTAAACCATTTTCCGGTATACCAAATCCATTCCCTAAGGGCAACATCATATTGAGATGATCACCCACCTGGGATTTTGCCATTTGACGGGTTCCGTCACCAATCAATTGGATTAGCAACCAAAGTTCATTCTTTTTTCTATCTACATAATTAATAGAAATAGGGCGGCGGAGAAAGGTCCGGGAAGAGCCTTCCACTAATATATTCACGAATTGTCCGGGAAGCATCTCAGGCAAAACTTCGTCAGTGGTTAGTTTCAGAAGGCAATAGTTGGTATGAAGACGGAGGTTTTCCGTAACCTTCATATTTAATACATACTTTTTCATATAGGATTGCTCAATTTATATGCAAAGATACATGAATAAGTTATATATACCGAATGCCCGGAATTACTCTTTCCCGCTTTTTTCCGGTATAAAGGTATCATATGTATTATCTGAGTAAAAAATCATTATTTTACTCACTTTTTTAGATGGACCTTCTACAGGTATAAGTTTTTCAATAACAGCATGTTTACTAATGTTTACAGCCGGCTGAACCTCATTTTCCCGGCGATTTTCAGAAAAACCCGGGACTCCGGGCTGATTTACAGCCGTCATAGGGAATAAATCGGGCTCCGTATACACTTCATCCTTTCTCATATTGCCTTTTCCAAACAGAAGCCAGTCGGATTGTATATAAGTAAACTTTTCGAGAATCTTTAATAAAACATCTAAGCTCGGATTATTTCTTCCTGAAATAATATGAGACATCGCAGATCTCTGTATACCGATCGATTCGGCAAATTTGGAAGGAGTCATTCCTTCCTGCTCCATTACTTTTAATATACGGTCCTTCATTATAGAGAGGTATAAGTTTTTAAGACATTTTGTCCGTTTACAATCTTTACAAGCTGTCGATGTAAATTGACACAAATATAAATCATAGTTTTCATTTGTGCAATTTATAATTATAAATAACAATTGAAACAAAAGTATATTAGGTTTACATTTATAATATGCACAAAAGTAAACATAGAATAATATAGCAACAAACAAGAGAAATAAAAACTTTAATTAAAATTCATATTTGACTGCAATATAAAGAGTTATTATATAACAAAAGTATTAAATTAACTATTGATTTACATTTGTTTTCATAATTCCTTTTGTAAATTAACCTAATAATTCATGAATTTCGATTAAACGGCTGGTTTTTAACTTTAAAATAGTATTTCCTCTTTATAT
>JAJQEE010000226.1 GCA_021201865.1 Tannerellaceae bacterium
ATTCTATTATCTGTGAAATTGGTTATTTGCCAAGTCCACATCTGAATCAGATATATAAAGGTTTTGAACTTTTGGAAAAACAAAAAATAATATCAAAATTAATAGTCCAGCCGGTAACCGGAGACATGTTGAAACCCTTATTAACCGTAACATTAAATAAAAAGATCCGAATTATTTACGATACACTGGATGGACTAAATTGGATAAGTGGAAATAAAGAAGAAAATTTGCATCATTTCCAACAAAATATAAATGCAGATTTCTACTTCAAACGAAGTTATAAACCGATTCTCCAGGATTTTTCACCAACAGGTTGTAAGGTATTTCCGTTAGGACTAAATTATAATATCACTCATAATCTCAAAAATAAAGGTTTATCAGACGTAAGAAATTAATTATTGCCAAAAAAAATACAGGAACAACTTTCCATTCAAAAGCTTTGAGGATTACCCTTTACTTAATCAGAAAAATCAACTCTTATTTCTTACCCGGCTTTGGGCTCCTTATGATAAAAAAGGAAATTTCAATGCACAAATTGACCAGATAAATAAGAAAAGAATAAAATATATACAATTATGCAGAAAAGAGTTTGGGAAATACTTTATAGGTGGATTAAGTGATACAACTATCTCGAGGCAGGAAGCTCGGGAACTCATTTTAGAAAAGGAATATACCAGTCGGTACCATTTTATTAAATCAGTTAAGAACTCTAATATTTGTATCTCAACTACCGGCCTTCATCACTCTATGGGTTGGAAATTCAGTGAATATATCGCAGCCTCACGAGCTATTTCATCTGAACCTTTACATTATCTGCTACCCGGAGATTTTGGGGAGAAGAATTATATTGAATTTACTTCTGAAGATAAACTGATAAACGGAATTATTGATCTTATACGCAATAAAGAGAAAATGATCTCCATCATGCATAATAATTATATCTATTATAACAATTACGTAAGACCTGATAATTTAGTATTAAATTCCATTCTTGAAGTTTTTAAATATATATGATACTATTCTTTAATAGCTTATATAAATGTGAGGGAATAAATATCTAATAAAAAAGTACGGATTATATAATTTCTTCTCTCATGGAGAATAAAAACTGTATAATCCATACCTCAATAATTACTAATTTTATTTTAAGTGCTATTGTTTTTAAGGGAACTTTATTAATCCAACTTTAGAACAGCCAGGAAAGCCTTCTGTGGCACTTCTACCGTTCCAATCTGTTTCATTCGTTTCTTTCCTTCCTTCTGCTTTTCCAACAACTTGCGTTTACGGGAAATATCCCCCCCATAACATTTGGCAGTTACATCCTTCCGAACTGCTTTCACAGTCTCTCTGGCAATGATCTTCGCTCCAATCGCAGCCTGGATCGCAATATCAAATTGTTGACGTGGAATCAGTTCTTTCAGTTTTTCACACATCCGCCGGCCAAAGGTCACGCTATTATCCACATGCGTCAAAGTAGATAAGGCATCCACCGGTTCACCGTTTAGCAGAATATCCAGTTTGACCAGTTTGCTGGGACGGAAATCATGAATATGATAATCAAAAGAGGCATATCCTTTAGAAACACTTTTCAGTTTATCATAAAAATCAATCACGATCTCACCCAGCGGCATGTCATAGTGTATCTCTATACGATCACCTGAGATATACTCCTGTTTCAACAGAATACCTCTTTTCCCCAGACATAATGTCATGATAGGACCTATATAAGCCGTATTCGTAATGACAGATGCACGTATATAAGGTTCATCAATATGCTCTATCTGAGTAGGCTCCGGAAGTCCGCTCGGATTATGAACTTCCATGCAATTCCCCTTCTTATCATATACTTTATAAGATACGTTAGGAACAGTAGTGATCACATCCATATTAAATTCACGGTCCAGACGTTCCTGAACGATCTCCATATGCAATAATCCCAGGAAGCCACAGCGAAAACCAAAACCTAAAGCAGCAGAACTTTCCGGTTGGAAAGTAAGGGAAGCATCATTCAATTGAAGTTTTTCCAAAGCAGCCCGCAAATTCTCAAAATCTTCACTATCAATTGGATAAACCCCCGCAAAAACCATCGGTTTTACCTCTTCGAATCCGGAAATTGCCTCTTTAGCTCCTCCTTTCACATGTGTGATCGTATCTCCTACCCTTACCTCTTTAGAGGTTTTAATCCCGGAAATAATATATCCTACATCTCCTGTACGTAATTCATTACAAGGAGACATGGTCAGTTTCAAAACCCCGATCTCATCTGCATCATACTCTTTCCCCGTAGAAATAAATTTGACATGGTCTCCTTTACGGATCACCCCATTCACCACTTTAAAATAAGCAATAATTCCACGGAATGAATTGAATACAGAATCAAAGATCAAACATTGTAAAGGTGCTTCCGGATCTCCTTTAGGTGCCGGGACCTTCTCCACAATAGTATTCAGAATATCATACACTCCTTCACCGGTTTTTCCACTGGCACGAAGGATGTCTTCCCGTTTACAACCTAATAGTTCGACGATCTGATCCTCTACTTCTTCAGGCATAGCACTTGGCAAATCGATCTTATTGATCACCGGAATGATCTCCAGATCATTTTCTATAGCCATATATAAGTTTGAGATAGTCTGTGCCTGGATCCCCTGCGCTGCATCAATGATCAGCAAAGCCCCTTCACAAGCAGCAATGGAACGGGACACTTCATAAGAGAAATCCACGTGTCCCGGAGTATCGATCAGATTCAGAATATATTCTTCATTATTGTAAGTATATTTCATTTGTATCGCATGACTCTTGATCGTGATACCTCGTTCACGTTCCAGATCCATGTCATCCAATACCTGAGCCTGCATATCCTTCCCTTCAATCGTCTTGGTATATTCCAGTAAACGGTCAGCTAACGTACTTTTACCATGATCTATATGAGCAATAATACAGAAATTACGTATATTTTTCATCTACTATTTATTTGGAGTGCAAAGATACTAAATTCAGAGGATTCTTTCAATAGTAAAACGATCTCTAAAGGTTATTTATAAAAGTGCCCGTACGAAGAAACTAAAATGCTCTCACATAAAACATTCTACAGATGTCATTTTTTATACTCCATATCCATTCACAGGATGGAGAAAAAATGAAAACAGGCAAATATTTCACATAAAAACTATACTTTTGGCATAGGTTTTGTTAATAATATAAGATGACAATACAGGAAATAAAAAAAGCATATAACCGGATTATCGGTTCTTTAGATGCCAGGGAATTAAAAAATGCATTTGATTCCCTGCAATCACTTATTGCTGGCAGCCGGGAATACTTTTTTCAGGATAAAGTGCTGGAATTACAGGAGACCTACAAATATATGCTGCGCTACAGAGGAGAAGGAGCTAAAGACCCGATGCAGGAACAGATATATAAAAACCTATTGATCTCAGCGTATGAGATTACAGATAACATAAAGAACAGATTGCTGACGGTAGATTCTCCATCCAACTATTACAGCCACCGAAGAATCCAACAAAGCCGCCCGGATGTTTCTTTCGAGCAACTTTATACAGATCTTTATACCAGCTATGATATAGGGAATGAGGTGCAGTATGAAACCACACTGGCACAACTTTTTAATAAAATATGGACATCTGATACCTTCACAACACAGGACACAGCATCCGTAAAAAAAGTACTGGATGATGATATTTTACCTGATACGGCAGGAAGCCAGGTAGTATCAGCCTTACTGCTTGGATTACAATTTACATTTGACAAGGAAAAAATGAAATTGTTATTTGATGCGGCTTCTTTGTCTAATGAAGAGATACGCATCCGGGCACTTATCTGTCTGTTAGTCATTCTCTACTTATACCAAAACAGGACTCCTTTATATAAAGACATTGAAAATCGTTTGGACCTTCTGGCAGAAAAACCGGGGTTTACCAATGATGTCCGTACGATTATCCTTCGATTTATATTAGCACGGGAAACTGAAAAGATCACCCGCCGGCTACAGGATGAGATCATTCCGGAAATGATGAAACTAAGTCCTAAAATAAGCCGGAAAATAAATCTGAATGAGATCAATCCGGAGCAGTTAGGAGATGAAATGAATCCGGAATGGCAAGACCTGATATCAGACAGTTCTTTAGGCAAGAAAATGGAAGAATTTAGTGAACTGCAACAGGAAGGGGCAGATGTGATACACTCAACGTTCATTCATCTGAAAAGCTTTCCGTTTTTCCGGGAAATAAGTAATTGGTTCCTGCCTTTCACCTCTGATCATTCCATTTTCAGTAATGCGTTCAGACAAGGAAGCCATGAAAAACAGATGCTGGATTCTATGGCCGGAGCAGGCTTTATGTGTAATTCTGATAAATATTCTCTCTATTTTAGCATGATGCAGCTTCCTGAACAACATCGAAAGATGATGATGGGTCAATTTGACAGTCAGGCATCAGAAATGCTTCAACAAAGTCAGGAAGAACTCATTACCAAACGAGGAAAATTTGAAATCATTGCCGGGCAATATATTCAGGATCTGTATAGATTCTATAAACTATATCCATCGCATCTGGATTTTGAAGATATATTTTCACTACCATTGGATTTCCACAATCTAAAACTGGTTTCCCCTTATCTCTCAGATGAAGAAAGCCTGACCACTATTGCCGAATATTATCTGAGAAAAAATTATTTCCAGGATGCTCTGGTCATCTATAACCATTTGGCAAAAACAAACAAGGAAGAAGAAGTTCTTTTCCAGAAGATAGGTTATTGTAAACAGATGTTAGGGGATATAAAAGGAGCGTTAGCAGCTTATTTACATGCAGACCTGTTAAACTCTAAAAGTAAATGGGTGATCCGTAAAATAGCGGGATGTTACCGTACCCTGAAAATGCCGGAAGAAGCTTTGACATACTACCATCGCTATGAACAATTAAATCCGGATAATTTATCTGTTCAAATAAGTATAGGACACTGTCATCTCGAATTAAAAGAATATAACGAAGCCCTAAAATATTATTTTAAAGTAGATTATCTGGATAACAAAAGTAATAAAGCGTGGCGTCCTATAGCCTGGTGTTCCTTCCTGACAGGTAAATATGATCAGGCTAAAAATTATTACAATAAAATTCTGGAAAACAATCCGAATATGCAGGACTACCTCAATGCAGGACATACCGAATGGGCTCTTCAAAATTTAAAAGAGGCCATTCACTATTATACGCAGGCTATTCAATCCGCCTCCGGCGACTTTTATAAATTTCAGGATCAATTTACGCAGGATATACCAGACCTGATCGTAGCAGGAATTGAAGAAGCGGAAGTTCCTCTCATGTTAGATCAGCTCCGGTATTCGTTAGAAAACTCTTTATAGAGCGGACCATTATTTCATAACAATCTTTTTAATATGATTTTTGAGGATATGGAAAGCGAGAGCAGCCATAGCGCCATGATCATATCCTCCTAACTCATATAAATAGGTCTCCGGATGGCCCGCAACCTTCATCATACGCCAAAAATAAGCATTCTCCTCATACCGTCCCAACAATTCAAGTTCCCGGTCACCGGAAACGATTACCAAAACAGGAGCATCGGGACGTACATAATAAATAGGAGCAAATTCATCTATACTGGGTTGAGTATCTTTCATACCTAAAGATTGACGGTAGGCAAAATGACTAATAGCATGTCCGCTAAAAGGAATAAGAGCTGCAATTCTATCTGAATCAATATCATAAGCATCCAGCCATTTTTTATCCAGACCAATCAGAGCTGTCAGATAGCCTCCGGCAGAATGGCCGGATACAAAAATCTTATTTACATTCCCTCCATATTTCTCAATTTCACGAAATGCCCATGCCACAGCAGCGGCAGCATCATCAATACAATCTACTAATTGAGCCTGTGGTAAAAGACGATAATTGACACCTATCACAGCCAGACCACTATTTTTAAGTTGTTCCGGAATCTCTTTACTCCCCATCGATAAACCACCACCATGAAACCAGACCACCGTAGAGAAATCACTTATATCTTCCGGATAATATAAATCTATTTTACATCGCTCCAAAGCGTACTCATTCCCTTCCGTACGATAAGAAATATTTTCCACCAGCTCATATTGCTGGGCACAAACAACACTGACAAACAATAAAGACACTAAACTCAATAATAATTTTTTCATAAAGCTAATCTTTTAAGAAAACAAAAATACAACTAATTTTCGATTCTCCCCTGTGGATCTACTCTCTACACCCATCTTTTACAGGCCGTAGGCCTACTATATGTTAGGCCCCGGCAACGCTGGGGTGTAGGTATCACAGAAGATAGTTCGCTCCGTAGGAGCAGCATAGGATAAAAA
>JAJQEE010000205.1:0-14767 GCA_021201865.1 Tannerellaceae bacterium
CATTTAAACCGTAAGAACAAAATTATAATTTGCAACTTAATTCTCTAATTATGAACAAGTCACTTTTTCAAAAGCAGTTGCTTAGCATGTGTGATAGTATGATGAGGTTCGCATTTATTTTGACCACTAATAAAGATGATGCAGAGGACCTTTTTCAGGAAACATTTCTTAAAGTTTTAAACAACCGGGAAAAATTTGCCGATAATAAAAATTTAAAAGGCTGGGTATTAACCGTTATGAAGCACATTTTCATTAACAATTACAACAAGATCATTCGTATCCATACAGTTGTCGATCAGGATGCTGATTTGTATAATCTGGATACAGTCAATGATTCCGGTTTTAACTCTCCGGATAGTGCTTATCGTATTCAGGAGATTAACAAGGCGATCGAGAGCCTGAAACCGGAATATAAAAAGCCTTTTTCCTTATATGTAATGGGATATAAATACAATGAGATCGCGGAAATGTTGGATATTCCTCTGGGAACAGTGAAAAGTAATATATTCTCCGCCCGGCAGGAATTAAGAAGAATCTTGGAAGATAAAGAATCGATTGATTGAACAGGCCTGACGGGCCATCTTATATATGAAAGCATCTATTTCATCTGGAATAGATGCTTTTTGTTTGTGGAAAGTAAATCCGCTTTTTTTATGATTGTTAGCTGTTTTCCTTATGCTGGTAGACTAAAAAATAATCCTTTAAAATAGTTGGATCTCAAATAATTTGTATACTTTTACACAGTTGCTGTGTGCGCACACAGTAGATGAAACAGTTCTAAAATAAATATGGTATGCAGTCCAATATTCGTATTGTTGATATTGCCCGGATGGCAAATGTTTCGGCAGGAACTGTCGACCGGGTGCTGCATAACAGGGGGCAGGTTTCGGCCGAGAAGAAGGAAAAGGTAGAGCGGGTGCTTCAGGAGATGAACTATCATCCGAATATGGTTGCCCGGTTCTTAGCCTCTAAAAAATCATTCACGATCCGGCTCATTATTCCGGCTTTCAAATCCGGTGATTACTGGGAATTGGTTAGTAAAGGAATTGAACAGGCAATCGGAGAGTTATCTGATTTCAAAATATCTGTGGACTATTCTTTTTATAACCAGGATAATGAAGATTCTTTTATCCGGGCGGTAGCTGAAATGAAAACGTCTGAATTCGACGCATTGATTGTTTCCACGCATTTTATAGAACCTGTAGTCTCTGTTTCTTCTTATCTGGATTCCTTGTCAATTCCCTACATATATATAGATACTGAAGTTGCAGGTCAGCATAATATGTCCTATTTCGGTGCCAACACTTATCAAAGTGGGGCTATTGCGGCTAAACTGTTACTTCTGGAAATAGGAATAGCCGGAGATATTATTATTACAAATGTGAAAAGTGGTAATGGTATTTCCCATCAACAGTCCAGCCGGAAAAAAGGCTTTTTAGATTATCTCGAACAGCATCATTTTCAGGGGGCTGTTCGTTATTTCGATTTGGACCGGGACCGGGTGGAAGAAAATGTTACTTTTTTCCGGAGTTTACTTGCCGGCAAAGGACAAAACACGGGTGCAGTTGTTTTTAATTCACGGGTACATGAATTAGTCAGGTTGAATGAGATCTGCCGGTCGGAGATCAGGATTATCGGTTATGACCCCATCCTGAAAAACATACAGGCTTTGAAAGAAGATAAAATAGCTTATCTGATTTCTCAGCACCCACATAGGCAGGGGTATCATGCGGTTAAATCCTTAGGTGATTATTTGGTTTTCGGGAAACTACCCACGAAAGTGAATTATATGCCGATCGATATCCTGATCAAAGAAAATGTGGATTTTCACACGAAACTAATTTAAATACGTATTTTTTAACCATATAAATAAAATACCATGAAAGATTTGTTTAATATTCGTGACCGGGTGATCGTTGTTACAGGAGGAGCCGGGGTTTTGGGACGTGCTATATGTGTCTATCTGGCCCGTCAGGGAGCTAAAATAGTGATTCTGGAACGGCATCAGGAAAATGGTATGGCGCTGGCTGATCAGATCCGGTCCGAAGGAGGAGAGGCACTTTTTCTGGTTTCTGATGTGTTGAACAGGGAACAACTGGAACAGAACAGCATAGAGATCCTGCAGGCATATGGTAAGATCGATGTGCTTATTAATGCCGCCGGGGGTAATATGCCGGGAGCGACGATCCCACCGGATAAAACCGTATTTGACCTGCAATTGGAGGATTTCAGGAAAGTAGTGGATCTCAACTTGTTTGGAACGGTACTGCCAACTACTGTTTTTGCTAAAGCCATGGTGGAGAACGGTGCCGGAAATATTATTAATTTTTCCTCTATGTCAGCCTTACGGCCCTTAACACGGGTGGCAGGTTATGGAGCTGCAAAAGCGGCAGTCGCAAACTATACGAAGTATATGGCGGGTGAGTTAGCAATGAAATTCGGGGAGAATTTCCGGGTCAATGCCTTAGTTCCCGGTTTCTTTATTACAGAGCAAAACAGAACCTTGCTGACGAATGAAGACGGTTCATATACGGCAAGAGGAAATACGATCCTGGGACATACACCATTTAACAGGTTTGGGGATCCGGAAGAACTGTTAGGGTCTATCCATTATCTGGCAAGTGACGCTTCTAAATTCGTAACCGGAACACTATTGGTTGTAGATGGAGGTTTCGATGCTTTTTCTATTTAATTTAAACCTATCAAAGATATTTAAAAAATACCATGATACTAAGTGAACAAACATGGAGATGGTACGGACCCAATGATCCTGTATCACTTGCAGACATCCGGCAGGCGGGTGCAACCGGAATTGTGACGGCATTGCATCATATCAAAAACGGAGAGGTGTGGACCGTGGAAGAGATCCGGAAGCGGAAACAGATGATCGAAGAGGCCGGCCTTGTCTGGTCGGTAGTAGAGAGTATACCTGTGCATGAACATATTAAAACACGGGAAGGCGAATACCTGAAATATATCCAAAATTACAAAGAGAGTATCCGGAATCTGGCAGCCTGTGATATCCGGGTAATTACCTATAATTTTATGCCGGTGCTGGACTGGACCCGTACGGATCTGGCCTATACGATGCCGGATGGCTCCCGGGCCCTCCGGTTTGAAAGGGATGCATTTCTGGCTTTTGACCTGTATATACTGAAACGGCCGGGAGCAGAGAAGGAGTATACGGATGTAGAGAAGGAGAGGGCTAAAAGCCGGCTGGCCCGGATGACCCCGGAAGAGAAAGAACGCCTGATAAGAAATATGATTGCCGGTCTTCCGGGAGCGGAAGAAAGTTTTACCCTGGAAGAATTTCAGGCGCAATTGAATCGGTATGATGGAATTGATGAAGAGCAGCTGAGGAAAAATCTGATTGCTTTTCTGCAGGAAATAGCTCCTGTGGCAGATGAAGTAGGAGCAAAACTGGCGATCCATCCGGATGACCCGCCGTATGCGATCCTGGGCTTACCGCGCATACTCAGCACGGAAAGCGATTTTAATCTTCTTGTGGAAGCAGTTCCGAACCCATCGAACGGATTGTGTTTCTGTACAGGTTCCTTTGGTGTCCGGGCAGATAATAACCTTCCTGAAATGATCCTGCGTTTAGGGGACCGGGTTAATTTCGTACACCTACGCTCTACCCAGCGGGATGAGCAGGGGAATTTCTATGAGGCAAACCATCTGGAGGGAGATGTGGATATGTATGGTGTGATGAAAGGGTTCCTGGAGGTGCAGAATAAAAGAAAAGTCTCTATTCCTTTCCGTCCGGATCATGGACATCAGATGTTGGACGATTTGCAGAAGCAAACTAATCCAGGCTATTCCGGAATTGGCCGTCTGAGAGGTCTGGCAGAATTGAGAGGTCTGGAATTAGGAATTGCCAAAACACTCTATAAATAACCGGTATGAAAGCTTTTATGGACGAACACTTTGTTCTGGAGACAAAGACAGCGGAAAAGCTCTATCATGAACATGCCAGCTCTTTGCCGATCATTGATTACCATTGCCATCTGGATCCTAAAATGATTGCAGAGGACTATGCCTTTGACAATCTGGGAGATATTTGGTTAAGTGGGGACCATTATAAATGGCGTGCCATGCGTACGAACGGGATTGAAGAGCGATTTTGTACGGGAAAAGAGACAACGGACTGGGAGAAGTTTGAAAAGTGGGCTGCAACGGTTCCTTATACGATGAGAAATCCTCTCTATCACTGGACGCATCTGGAACTGAAAACCGCTTTCGGAATCACTAAAATATTAAAACCGGAAACTGCCCGTGAGATCTATGACGAATGTACGGCTAAACTTCGAACGAAAGAGTTTACGGCCCGGGGTCTGATGAAACGCTATCAGGTGGAGGTCGTATGTACGACTGATGACCCTGTCGATTCACTTTCACATCATCTGGCTTTAAAAAAGGAAGGGTTCGAAATAAAAGTTCTGCCTACCTGGCGGCCGGATAAAGCGATGGCAGTGGAAGATCCGGAGACTTACCGGAGCTATGTGGAGAAACTATCGGATGTTTCAGGTGTTAGTATTTCTACGTTTGCTGACCTGATCCATGCATTGAGAAACCGGCATGACTTTTTTGCGGAAGCGGGTTGTAAACTGTCAGACCATGGGATCTCTGAGTTTTATGCGGCTGATTACACCGACCATGAAATAGAATCCATCTTCAATAAAGTGTATGGAGGAAAAGAACTGACGATGGAAGAGATCGTGAAATTCAAGTCTGCCGTCTTGTATGAAGGGGCGATCATGGACCATGAAAAAGGATGGACCCAGCAGTTCCACTATGGTGTACTCCGGAATAATAATACCCGCCTGTTTAAACAGGTAGGACCGGATACCGGTTTTGATTCGATCGGTGACTTCACAGTAGCACAACAGATGGCGAAATTTTTTGACAGATTAGACATAAACAATCAACTAACAAAAACAATCCTGTATAATCTGAATCCGAAAGATAATGACATGGTGGCAACCATGACCGGAAACTTTCAGGATGGTTCTGTTGCCGGAAAGATCCAGTTTGGTTCCGGATGGTGGTTCCTGGATCAAAAGATGGGGATGGAGGCACAGATGAATTCCTTATCTAATCTCGGACTGTTAAGCCGTTTTGTGGGAATGCTGACGGATTCCCGTAGTTTCCTGTCGTATCCCCGCCATGAATATTTCAGAAGGATACTCTGTAATTTGCTTGGGTCAGATGTGAAAAAGGGGCTTTTACCTGCTTCGGAACTTGATTTTATAGGACAGATTGTGGAAAATGTTTCTTATTATAACGCTAAACACTTCTTTCGGTTTTAATTTAGTAAATGAAATAAATTTATACAGATACATATGAAAAAAGTAGTTACTTTCGGAGAGATCATGTTGCGTCTGGCAACACCGGGATATAACCGTTTTATACAATCTACCTCATTGAATGCTACATTTGGGGGAGGAGAGGCCAATGTGGCTGTCTCATTAGCCAATTATGGGATTCCTGCGGATTTTGTGACCCGTTTACCGGATAATGATATTGCCGGCTGGTGCATATCCGAACTGCGAAAATATAATGTTGGAACGGATCATATTGTACGGGGAGGGAACCGGGTAGGGATCTATTATCTCGAGACAGGTGCTGTGGCCCGTGCTTCCAAAGTGATCTATGACCGGGCCCATTCTTCTGTTTCAGAGATCCAACCGGAAATGGTTGACTGGAAAGAGGTGTTTAAAGATGCCGGGTGGTTTCACTGGACTGGTATCACACCTGCGATCTCACAAGGAGCGGCAGATGCCTGTCTGGAAGCGATCCGGGTTGCTAATGAAATGGGTATTACTGTTTCCACCGACCTGAACTTCCGTAAGAATCTGTGGAAATATGGAAAGACTGCCCAGGAAGTGATGCCGGCGCTGGTGGAAGGTTGTGATATTATCTTAGGCAATGAAGAAGATTTTGAGAAAGTTTTTGGTATTCATCCGGAAGGATTTGATGTAACAGCTACTGATGGAGAAGTGGATGCCCGGGAATTTGAATCTGTGTGCGTACAGATGATGAACAAATATCCCCGTGCGAAAAAAGTGATCATCACGCTCCGGGGTTCTGTTAATGCCAATCACAACACCTGGGGAGGATGCTTGTACTCGGATAAACTATATATGTCTGAAAGGTATGATATCACTCATATTGTAGACCGGGTAGGAGGAGGAGACTCTTTCATGGGGGGATTGATCTATGGACTACTTACGTATCCGGAAGATGATCAGAAAGCATTGGCATTTGCCACAGCAGCTTCCTGCCTGAAGCATACCATATATGGAGACTTTAACCTGGTGAGTGTTGCAGAGGTAGAGAATCTGATGAAAGGGGATGGTTCCGGAAGGGTAGCGAGATAAAAAGTAAAGAACAGATAAGGAATTACTAAAAAATAAAATATATCATATGGCAAGATTTAGCAGGATTGAGGTTTGTAGTAAAATGCTTGAAACGGGAGTGGTTCCTGTATTCTATCATGCAGATCCGGAAGTGTCCCGGCAGGTCGTGAAAGCCTGTTACGAAGGAGGTGTAAGAGTTTTTGAGTTTACTAACCGGGGGGGGATTTTGCACATGAGATCTTTGGAGAGTTAAACAAATGGGCGGCAAAAGAATGCCCGGAACTGATCTTAGGGATTGGTTCCATTGTGGATCCGGGAACAGCTTCTTTGTTCCTTCAGTTAGGAGCTAATTTTGTGGTTGGGCCCCTCTTAAATCCGGAGATCTTTAAAGTCTGTAACCGGAGACAGGTTGCCTATGTCCCGGGATGTGGTTCGGTCAGTGAGATTGGGTTGGCACAGGAACTGGGGGCTGAGTTTGTGAAAATATTTCCTGCAGGTAGTGTCGGTGGACCCTCCTTTGTAAAGAATATCAAAGCTCCTATGCCCTGGAGTAATATTATGGCGACTGGAGCTGTGGAGCCAACGGAAGAAAATCTGAAAGCCTGGTTTGATGCCGGAGTTGGCTGTGTCGGAATGGGTTCCATGCTTTTTCCGGGAGATGTGATCCAGGCAAAAGAGTGGGGAAAGATCACGCAAATTTGTAAAGAGACGTTTGAGATTGTCCGGAATGTCCGGAAATAGAAATAACATACGACCTTAAAGAAAATACCATGAAACACCTATTGAATACTGCAAACGAAACGATGACCCGCTACAGGTGGACGATCTGTACCCTGTTATTCTTTGCCACTACCGTAAATTATCTGGATAGGCAGGTTCTGTCTTTGTTACAGACCGAACTGGAAACGATTTTCCACTGGTCCAAAAGTGACTATGGAACGATTACCTCCATCTTTTCACTGACCTACGCGATCAGTATGATCTTTGTCGGACGGTTCATTGACCGGGTGGGAACAAAAAAGGGATATGCCTGGGCTATCGGACTATGGTCCGTAGGAGCTTGTATACATGCGCTTTGTGGGTTAGCTACCAAACATTATGTAGGTATTGGAACTACTGATGGCCTGAGAAATGCTTCCCCGGACCTGTTTCCCTTTATTGCCGGGGTGAGTGTCGCCACTTTTGTGATCGCACGTATCGTACTGGCAGTAGGAGAGGCCGGTAACTTTCCGGCGGCGATCAAAGCAACAGCAGAATACTTCCCTAAAAAAGACCGTGCGTATGCTACCGGTATTTTTAATTCCGGATCCAATGTCGGGGCTATCCTCGCTCCTCTCTCTGTTCCGTTTATGGCGAAAGCCTGGGGATGGGAAATAGCTTTCCTGGTAATCGGATCTTTAGGATTTATCTGGGTAGGTTTCTGTCTGGTGTTCTATAAAAAACCGGAAGAAAACCCCTGGATGAATGAGGCGGAACGTGCATATGCCAATCAGGATGAAGCAATTGAAAAAGAGTTGATGGAGCAGGAGGAGATCCATGAATCTGATAAAAAGAAAGTAACCTTTTTCAGTGTTTGAAGTACCGGCAAACCTGGGGACTGTTCTTAGGTAAATTTATTACTGATGGGGTCTGGTGGTTTTTTCTGTTCTGGACACCCGATTATCTTAAGGAAGAATATGGAATGACTGGTAGTCAGATCGCCCTGCCATTAGCAGTTCTCTATACCATTACTGTTTTTGGTTCTGTTTTCGGAGGTAAATTTCCTACTTTCTTTATTAATAAAGGGATGCATCCGTATGATGGACGAATGAAAGCCATGATGCTGATCGCTATGGTTCCGTTGGTCGTATTGCTTGCCCAGCCTTTCGGACATATTGCCGCGTTGGGTAACCAGGCATTCTGGGTTCCGATCATCCTGATCGGTATCGGTGGTACCGGCCATCAGGCATGGTCTGCTAATTTCTTTACCACCGGCAGCGACCTGTTCCCTAAAAAAGCTGTGGCTACCATTACCGGCATTACAGGATTAGCGGGAGGGTTAGGTTCCTTTATCTTAACCAAAGGCAGTGGCATGCTGTTTGACTATAGTATTGAACATTGGGGAAGTGCTAATACAGGTTACACGATTGTTTTTTCTTATTGTGCCGTTGCCTATATTATCGGGTGGACCTGTATGAAAGTCTTTACTCCTAAATTTAATCCGATTAAAGATATGTAAAGCATAGGAAATAATGGGATATATGTATACTTAAGTATTATAAAAAATCAAGTATAAAGATCAAGGGCTTCTCTTTTAAAGAAGCCCTTGATCTTTTAATAGACTTAGTAACCAACCTTAATAAGTATATTAAGTGAGCTGATCCGGAGAATCCCGGAAATCATCTCCCGGGTCTTTTGTATCTTTGTTGTGTTTTGGAATGAGAGGTTGGTAAACATAAAAAGGCGTTAGTTGTTATTCATTAAACGATTTACTATGTGTTTTCATAATGCAATGAGTGCCAGGATCCGGCGCCTGGCTGCCAGATATGGACGGAAGACGGATATACTTGAAATGGCTCAGGAGTTGATCCATGAACAATATCATGTGAATGCCTTTACCTATCCTTTGTATCCGGTGGTTACCCGGGATATGGAGATTCAAGCGATGAACTGGGGATTGATCCCTTCCTGGGTAAAAACCATAAAAGATGCGAAGGAGATCCGGACTAAAACTCTCAATGCCCGTGCGGAAACTATCTTTGAGAAACCCTCTTTCCGGGAACCAGCCCGGCACAAAAGGTGTCTTATTCCTGCGACCGGCTTCTTTGAATGGAGGCATGAGGGAGGAGAGAAGATCCCTTATTATATTCATTTGAAAGGGGAAGAAGTGTTCTCCATGGCTGGTTTATATGATATCTGGCGGGATCCGGAGTCAAATAGTTATCTGGTCACCTTTACCCAGATCACCACGGAGGCAAATCCGTTATTGGCATTTATCCATAATTCAAAAAAAAGAATGCCGGCCATCTTACCTAAGGAGCAGGAGGAACTTTGGCTGGATCCGGATCTGACGACTGCGGAGGCCGGAAGTTTACTTCTTCCTTATGAGGAAGACCGGATGGATGCCTATGTAGTAGATAAGAATTTCGTCCGGAGAGATCCCTTTGATCCGGATATTATCGAAAAGCTTCCTGAATGAAAAACGATTGCTGTGCGTATGGCAAAGAAGAAGAAAAAGAGGAAGAAAGATCTGTTTAAGAAAATAATATGGTTCGAAAAGAGAATTTCCTATGATATTGATTTCTTTGAACTACTTCAACCTCAACGGATCGTTTCCAGCCATCCACGCTATCTGAGTGGGAAGTTCTATTCCGAAAAATGTGGGCGGGAAATTCAATATGAGTCGGGTCTGGAGCTGGATTTTATCCGGTTTCTGGAAAAGTCGGACAGGGTGCGGTTCTACTTTGAACAGCCGGTACAGGTCCGGTATTGGAGAGGAAGAAGGAAGCAGACCTATACACCGGATTTCGGGGTCTTACTGGATACGAATGAGTTTGTAATTGTGGAGGTTAAAGACCTGGCCGGTATGGCTGAAAGTAAAGTTCAGATGAGGATCGAAGGACTGTTGGATTTTTGTAGCCAGCGGGGATTCGGCCTGCTTCTCACCAATGGAAAAGAGACGATTGAAAAGATCAATAAAACCCGGCGTAACCGTCCGTTTGAAAAAGCTGTGTTGAGGGCAGTTGAATCTCAGGTGTTAAGGAAAAGGGAATGCCGGGAACTAATGAAAACTCATCAGGCAACCCAGAATGAGTTGTTGAAGATCATCCTCAAAAATAACCTCCAATTTAATTCCTATCCTTTCAAGCTACAACGAGGTAATACCTGTGAGGTCTTCCGGCATGTCTTCATTGACAAGAAAAAATATGAAGATTACGATTTCTTCAAAGAACTGACCTGGTTATAGGTCTTTTGCCGGTCCGGAATTGGCTGTGACCAGCCAGAGAGAAGATCATTTCATATTTATACGGATAAAATGATCGACTAAATCAAACGCTTCCCGGCTCCAGAATTCAGGAGTGCCGTGGTCTGCGCCGGTCAGCTTGTAGAGCTGGTATGTATGTCCCTGTTTACGCATGGCATCTGCCTGTAGATAACTCTGATGAAAAGGAACTGTTTTATCGGCTGAACCATGCATGATCAGGAAAGGGACTAACGGCCGGTCCGGTGACATATAACGTACGGTACTGGTCTTGTAGATATCTTCCATATGTTCCCGCACATTCTTTCCACCGATCAATAAACCCTCCGGACTTTTATCTGTGATCCTGTCACCATATAAAGCGGTGTATTGCATTTGTTCCACATCACTACAACCATAATAGTCAATCACTGCGTTTACATGGGCACTATATTCATTGTAGTCCGGCGTGTCCATCTCGGGCATATTCTCTGTGACACCCACCATTAGGACCGTATGCCCACCGGAGGAATCTCCCCAGAGGAATATATTATGGGTATCAATCCCATATTCCTCTGCCTGCTTACGCATATAACGGATCGCTGTCTTTGCATCCTGCATCTGGGCCGGGAAAGGGGCTACCATAGAAGGCCGGTATTCCACGATGGCTACCACATATCCTTTAGATGCGAAACGTTTCATATTCTCTACGTTAGCATATACATATTGCTTCATCCAGGCAGATCCCTGTACGAACACCACACAGGGAATTTTACCTTTTCCTCCTACCGGTTTCAGAATCTGTAGGGTCAAATCCATTCCATCCCGGGTCATATATACCACATCTTTGAAATATTCCACCTCCTCTTCGGAAGGAATGACCGGATCGGGAGTAAAACTATGCAACTCTGTCATCCCGGGTACGGTCTGGAATAGGTAGGGTAGTATTTCCCCTAAGTTCTTTTCCCATACAGGCCAGGTGTGCCCTCCCGGATGATCCCGGTAGATCAGGTCGATCCCGTTATTTTCCAGTACTTTCCGGGTAGCCTGTCCGTTCTCATAGGCAATATCTTCCGGTCCTCCTTCACTGAAATAAAAATAGCGGACATTTTCTTTGATCCGGTCCCGGTTTTGCTGTATGAAGTTTCCCATTTCACGATAGGTTGCCTCATCCTCCCGGAACCATCCGGAACTGAAAACACCTAAATAAGCGAACAGGTCTGTATTCCGCAGTCCGGTGTCCAGAACCTGAAGACCACCCATCGAAAGTCCGGCCAGTGCCCGGTTGTCCTTATCGGCTCTGACCCGGTAATTCTTTTCTATATAAGGTATGATATCGTTTATTAATTCGTCTTTATAGAGGGGAACAGGAAGCTGCCCATTCGGCATCACCACAATCATGGGAATCGCTTCACAACTGGCTATTTTCTCATCCAGTATGGCTTTGACATTCCCTTTCTGTTCCCATCCGGTTTCATCATCTCCTCCTCCGTGTTGCAGATAGAGGACAGGATAGGAAATAAACTCTTTGATATCATATTCAAAAGGAAGGTAGATCTGCATCCTGCGGGTTTCATTCATGGTGGTAGAATAATATTCTACGGCATGAATCGTTCCTTTCGTGGCTTCTGTCGGTTGAAAAAAACTGTGCCTGTCCGGAAAAACAGCATACCACACAGAACAGGCATGTGGTAAAAATAGTGGAAAAATGTTTCATGGTTTTTTACTCTTTTTAATATATTCTTTCTCTGTCTTTATTTATATCTGCTGTTTATAGATCTCCTGTTTCTTTTTGGAAAGGGATTTAATAACTTCTTCTGCTGAATGGTTCACCAATTCCCGGATCAGGGAGTCCGGGACATCACTTTCTAATAGTACGCCATGCCATGCTTTTGCGGGTTCCCGGCCATAAGGAATAATACCGTGATAGGTTTCCCGTAGCTCGATAGCCCGCTCCGGATCACACTTCATCCATGCCCGGAACACCAGATCTTTAGGTGCCAGATCAATATAGGCAAATAGCTTATCCATCACCTTAAACGCCAGGATCGTTTTTGCTCCAAAGCTTTGAAAGGGAAATCCTTCAGTCGCTCCTTTGACAGCCAGACAGCATATACGAAACTCTTCAATATTCATATCTCCCCATTTTTACGGACCCGGACCGGAAAACCGTCTTTGTATGTCTATAATATGAACAAAGATAGTAAGATCCGGAATTATTCTGTTTATTATCAGAGAGAAAAAAACTTTTTTGAACTAAATATCAATTTAAATTGTTATCTTTGTAAAGTTAAAACATTATTGTGTTGGTTCTACTCCATAGTTTTTCCCCCACTATTTTGTACATATAAATTTTAGAGACCACTGCTACTGGAGCAGAATTAGATTACATGACATTTAAAGAATTAAACATGATGGAGCCACTTTTAAAGGCCCTTCATCAAAAAGGATACCAAAACCCTACACCTATACAACAGCAGGCTATTCCCGTTGCATTAGAAGGCCGGGATATTTTAGGGCTTGCCCGGACAGGAACCGGAAAGACAGCCGCATTTGCTCTTCCTATTCTTCAGTTGCTGGCAACTGCCGGAAATAATACAAACAGTAAAAGAAAGATTCGTGCCCTGATTCTGACACCTACCCGTGAACTGGCTATTCAAATAGCGGATTGTTTCCGGGAGTATGGCAGACATACTCATCTGAAACATTGTGTTATATTCGGAGGGGTTAAACAGAAAGCGCAGACTGACATATTAACGAAAGGAGTAGATATTCTGATCGCTACTCCGGGTCGTTTACTTGACCTCATGAATCAGGGTTTTGTTGATATTAGTGGCATACAACACTTTGTCCTGGATGAAGCGGACCGTATGCTGGATATGGGCTTTATTCATGATATAAAGAGGATTTTGCCTCGTTTACCACAACAGAAGCAAACCCTTTTCTTTTCTGCTACGATGCCTCCGGCTATTAATACCTTATCGCGTTCTATTTTAAACAGACCGGCCCGGGTGGAAGTTACTCCGGTTTCTTCTACGGTGGATACGATTGACCAGTATTTATATCTGGTGGATAAACAGGAAAAAAGAACTTATTGGTGCAGTTGCTCAGAGAGCAGGAAAAACAATCTGTACTGGTTTTTTCAAAAACAAAACATGGTGCGGATAAAATAGCACGTATCTTATGTAAAGCCGGGATTGGAAGTGAAGCTATTCACGGAAATAAATCACAAAATGCACGTCAGCGGGCATTAACTAATTTCAAATCAGGTAAGACGCAGGTCCTGATTGCTACAGATATTGCCGCTCGCGGTATTGATATTGACCAGTTGGAATTGGTTATTAATTATGATCTGCCGGACGTGGCGGAAACCTATGTACACCGGATCGGACGTACCGGACGGGCTGGTCATAGTGGAGTTGCTCTGAGCTTTTGTTCGCAGGAGGAACAGAAGTTGCTGAAGGATATCCAAAAATTAATTGGTAAAAAACTGGATACGGTTTCAGTTCCTGCGTAAAAATAAGTAAAAAATTAAATTAGTAATCACTTAAACAAGAGTATATGGCAAGACCTGCTTCAATGAGCAAACGGGATAATGAGAAGAAGAAACAGAGTAAACGTCTTGAAAAACAAAAACGTAAGGAAGACCGGAAGTTGAATAACAACAAAGGGGCTTCCCTGGAAGATATGTTTGTGTATGTGGATGAGAATGGAATGATCACTTCCACACCACCAGAGTTGAGAAAAAAGGAGGAGATTGATCTGGATAGTATTGTTATTTCAACTCCTAAAAAGACAGAAGTTGACAATCCGGTTCATAAGGGACGGATTGAATATTTTAATGAGTCAAAAGGATTCGGATTCGTGAAAGAACTGGCGAGCGTGAACAAATATTTTTTCCATATCAGCGCTTCGAAAGTAGATATCCGGGAAGGAAATATTGTTTTCTTTGAACTGGAACGAGGAACGAAGGATCTGAATGCGGTTAACCTACGTTTTGAAGAAACTCCGGTAGAGGAGAAAAAAGAGGAAATAGAGGATTAAGAACAAAGCGGAGGGGTAATGTCCTCCACATTATATATTTTTAAAAATAGAGAAAATGAACATTTACATTGCAAATTTAAGTTACAGCATCACGGATGAGGACTTAATGGATTTATTTAACGAGTATGGACCTGTAGCTTCAGCTAAAGTAGTTATGGATCGTGAAACAGGCCGTTCAAGAGGTTTCGGTTTTGTAGAAATGGAAGACGCTGACGGAGAAAAAGCAATCGAGGAGCTAAACAATGCTGAATATGAAGGAAAAACCATTTCGGTTTCTGTAGCAAGACCTCGCGCAGAAAGACCTGCCGGTGGTGGTTACAATCGTGGTGGCGGCTCTGGTGTCAAACCCGGTGGCGGTGGAGGATATAACATTCAGCGTAATTTCGGTCTCAGCATTCTATGAATAGTCAGGAGCAACAACCAG
>JAJQEE010000205.1:14777-39461 GCA_021201865.1 Tannerellaceae bacterium
TGATTATCTACAACGAGATCGCGCATAAAGACCCGCCGTTGTTTTTAACACTCTTGTTGGCGGCTTTGCTGTCAATCGCGGTGGCGGTGGCGGCTATAACCGTGGCGGTAATGGCGGTGGCTACAATCGTGGTGGTGGCGGTGGCTACAACCAGGGTGGCGGAAGATATTGATTATTCCAGCCGGGTATTAAACTACGGCTGATATACATAAAAAACAGGAGGTTGATTCAATTCAATCTCCTGTTTTTGTTAAAAGAGCTCCTCATATCCCACAGGAGGAATCATAGATCCATCACGACCAAACAAGATTCTTCGTGTCTCAACCTTAAACCAATCTATTCATGATTCTTAAGTCCCGAATAGACAGTATTCAGGAAACTTATGAAGTTTTTATTGTAAGTATTAATAAGAGTTATATGTGATTTTTATTTTTATATCAGGTAGTAAAACCATCTTGTAGATAAAATTCTGGCATAAAGTTATAAATCGTAAATTTATAGGCTTTTTAGACTGATTTTATGATAGTTCTAATAGGTCTAATCCATTGAAAATATAAAAATTATAAAAAGGAAAAAACTGTAAAAGATCCTTTATAGATGCACAATAATAATGTATAAATCATTCAGTTAGGAGCTGTACTTTTGTACTGTTAAAAAAATATGCATAGATTAGTAAATACTTAGTTTAGTCAAGAGATTAACAGATTTCAAAAAGGAATAAGAGAAAAATTGGTTAGTTTTAGTTGGGTTTAGGTTATCGCTAAAACAAGAAGAGGCAGTCTCGCAGGAGGCAGCCTCTTTTCGTTTGTTGGGTAGTTATTTCACTTAGGGAGTCCCTCTGAAAACAGGTTTTTCTGCTTCCTCAAATATTTTCAGTAACGTATGCTCTAACTCTTCATGGGTGTCGGTTGTCAATCCGATCCGTTGTGGCAAATTGTTTTTGGTTTTTCTGAAAAGGGTGATTGCCTGGCCATTATATCCCAGTAACTGGTTAACGGGGATATTATAAGTCCCTTTTACATCGTTGTTACTCCAGCGGTAAATGGAAACAAATTCCACATCCATACCCGGTTCTATATAACAGATTAGTTTGATATGACCGGCCTCCAGCGTGTAATTGTATCCACTATCCATTTTCTCTTCTGTGAATCCCTTTTCTTTCAGGATATTTCCTAATTCTTCTATTTTCATAGTGTATGGTTTTGGTTTATTATAGAAACAGAAGGAAAAGGAAAGTTGTTTTAAACGAAGTCGTCATTTCAGAAAAAGAACCCGGATCCTGCTTAACAAACATTGTGGATAAAGTGTTATCTTTGTAGGGTCTATAAACTTAAACGTAACCAAAATATGAGATCTAAAGTATGTATGTTTCTTTTGGCAGCTTGTATGCTGTTCATCCAGAGTTGTGATGTTAGTCGACAGGTAAGTGCTGCCTATTATATGGCGCAGTGTAAATATGATTATCATTCTATCTCCCGCCTGTCATTGGCTGGAATAGATCTGTCGAATGGGGTAGGGCTGACTACTGGACCCAGGGTTATTGCTGCTTTGGCTGGTCATCCATCCTCTGTTCCATTAAGTTTTACTGTAAATCTGGATGTTACAAATCCACAACAAAGTACGGCTGCTCTTCAGGGTCTTGCCTATATTTTGAAAATTGACGGGATCGAATTTACTACGGGTTCTATCACCCAGGCTCTGCAGATTCCCTCAGGAGCTACCCGGGTTTTGCCCGTAACAATTGGTTTGGATCTGGCAACCTTATTAACCGGAGATGCCGGGAATGCTGTTCAGAATATCGTAAAGAATTTTGTTGGCGTTGGAAATGAAAAGTCAAAAGTCTCTTTACAAATTAAGCCCTCTTTCCGGATAGGCAGGAAAACTGTTTCTGCTCCCCAGTATATCCCGGTTAACTTCACTTTTGGAGGAAAATAAACTCGTTTTTATGACGGCCTGGACCACCTGATAGATGGCTGTCAGGAATAGAGAAAGAGAATCTTACCGGAAAGATGTTATCTTTGTAACTTAATTAACAGGATTAAATATGGATATCGAGGAAATTCTGAGACAAGGGATGGTTTTTAAAGGGGCTAAAGGAGAGAAGCCTAAAGAGGATGACAAGGTGAAAACCAAGGCTAAAAAAGCCTCTTACATTCGCGGACAACACAACTCCGGCGCTGCCAAAATGAAAGCGACTATCCGTAAGAAACGTGCCAGTCGTAGTAAGAAGAAATAAAAAATTATCAGTACACAGATACACCGCTCAGACAGATGGCTACAGATCCTTCTAATTATTTATAAAATAGAGCTCTGTAGATCTCTCTGATCTGTATCATCCGGATGCGGATTTTTTAGAGTGAATTAAATGAAGGATCGTTTTAGCCAGTATGATAATAGAGACCGCGATGATGATTAATAGGATGCCTATTATCAGATTAAACGTAAGTGGCTCATTGAAAAGGAGAACACCGACGCATACGGCTGTGACAGGTTCCATTGCTCCCATGATAGAGGTAAGCGTTCCGCCAATATAACGTACTGCCTGGATCAGGGCCATATTAGACACCACAGTTGGAACAATCGCTAAAAATAACAGGTTGATCAAAGATGATTGATCCGGAAGAGGCTGTATACCTTCTCCCAGGGACGCCTTGACCAGGAACAGGAAAGCACTGACAATAAATGCATACAGGGTAAGTTTTCTCCCGGACATCGTACGGATGCGGGATTTATTTACTGTAACAATATAAAAGGCGTACCCAACGGCAGACAATAAAACCAATAAAATTCCCATAAGGCTGATCTGCGTATCACTGCCATCAATCGAAAGGAAACCTACTCCACAGATCGCTAACAGGATCGCCAGATTCGTCACTATCGATGCTTTTTCCCGGAAGAAAATCACCATCAGCAATGTAACAAAGACCGGATAGGTAAAATGGAGAGTGGTGGCTATCCCCGCCGACATGACCGTATACCCCCAAAAGAGGAACAGAGCAGAGATCGTATAGAAGACACCTAACAGGATTAAAAAAGGTATTTCATCTTTCTTTACCCGGAAAGATTCCTTTTTGACAAGCATAATCCCAACCAAAACTAAAGCCGCGGTCGTAAATCTGTAAAACAGGATGGAATCATATGGTAGCCCTTTTGCCATCAGCGGTAAAGTAAACAAAGGAATCAATCCGAAAGTAGCAGAGGTGATCAACGCATAGAAGAAACCCTTAAAACGGTCGAGTGAATTCATTTTATCTTTTCATTTTAGGCTGCAAAGATAATCCTTTTCTTCAAACTCTTCTGTTGACCTACTCTGCATACATATTTTTCTTCCATCCCGCCGGCCTGTAAAAGATGTATATACAGAGTGGCTCAGGAATAGCGAAATATCAAAACTGAAATATTTAAAATCATTATTATGAACAGGTAATGGTTTTATTAATGGATATTTGTATTAGCAATCAAACTTTTGAAGAAACAAACGAATTATAATGAAACCGCAATGAAAATGAAGAAACGACTTTTGTGTGCAGTTAACCTGTTACCTATCCTGTTAGGATGTTTATTACTCTCCTGTGAGATGAAAGCAAAAACAACGATTACAGCGTTAACGATGAATGCTTTATCCACTCCTTTGGCTGTAGATGAACAAACACCCGATTTTGCCTGGCAAATGCTGTCTGATGTGACCGGTATGAAACAAAATAGCTACCAGATACAGGTTGCGACTGATCCGCAATTCAAAAATATAGTATGGGATAGTGAGATCGTAAACTCCGACCAATCCGTAGGGATTGTATATGGTAGTTCCGGCAAAGCAAACCCTTTACATCCGGAAACCGATTACTATTGGAAAGTAAATATAACAGACAACAAAGGGGAAGCCCATTCGGCCAACTCCACTTTTTCCACAGGATTGATGAATCCGGCTCTTTCCGCATGGAGTGGAGCTGAGTGGATCGGAAGTAATGAGATGAATCTGGATGCGGCCTCAGCCGTTATCTTTCACATTCGTACCAGATACCGGGTGATAGAAGGGAAGAAACTTTCCCTCATCTTCGGAGCAAATGACTTCCGGCTAAATGATGAGTTTCAGAATGTAATGAACGTAGCCGGGGAGAACTACATCCGTTTTGAACTGGATCTTTCCGGAGTAGGAAAAGAGACGGGAGCAGTCATCCATTTCTATCGTCAGGGATATGCTAAAGGGGAGGATCCTGCTATTCCTTTCAAAACCATATCTGCGGCTACCTGGCCGGAGACCAATCTGAATAAAGTAATCACACCACAAAATGCATTTGAGGAAAATGAACTGGAATTATATGTGGAAACCAGTAATATCACCGTAAAGATTAATGGCCAGCCTATTATGGTCGGTATGGCGGGTTATGGGGAACATTTCAGATGGCCTTCTCCGGAAGTGACCCTTAGTCCGTTAGGGAAAGGAGGGAACAACTATAATACTTTCCCCATCCTGAATTCTATTGGATTTTATGCCTCTCCGGGTGAGAAAGTAGAATTTAAGAATTATGAACTGAGGAATGTCGGTGAAGGAAGGGAAGCGACCCTATTTGGGAAAGATACCGGTGCAACCTATGCCATCTTTGAAGGAATAAAAGGGGTACAGGTTAACGGAGACAAGATCATTGTGGAGAATGACGCCTTCGGGTATGCAGATCCAAGTTGGTATGGTTCTTTATCCATGTTACGTACAGAGTTTGACCTGGAAGTTGGAAAGAAAGTGGAAAAGGCCAAAGTTTTTGTTACCGCCATGGGAGCCTATGAAATGTTTATTAACGGTAAACGGGTCGGAGAGGACTGGTTTAATCCCGGATTAAGCCAGTTCCGGGAAACTATGGGATACCACGCCTATGATGTGACGGATCTGATCGATAAAGATAAAAATGTAGTGGGTGCTATTTTAGGCCCCGGCTTTTATACAGGATATGTGACCTTTACTCCTTCCAATTATAATTTCTTTGGTGACACAGAAGCGTTGTTGGCCAAGCTGGTGATCACCTATACGGACGGAACTGAAAAAGTGATTACCACCAATACAAATAACTGGCAATTGTTTAAAGGTGGTCCGGTCGAGTATGCCAGTATGTTCCAGGGACAGCGCTACAATGCCAGTAAAGAGGATGCGATTAAAGGTTGGAGTACAGCCGGGTATAACGCTTCGGCATGGACGGCACCGGAAATAGTACATCCCCGTGACTGGCTCAAATTTGATCTGGTTGCCCGCCGGGACAGACCGGTCCGTGAAGTGGAAAGACTAAGTGCTGTCCGGGTATTAAACACACACAGTGCCCGTAAGACAACCTATACGTATGATATGAGTGTTGCGATGGTAGGCATTCCTTCGGTAACCATTCCGGCAGGTTCCCTGAAAGAGGGAGATGTGGTGTTGCTTCGCTTTGGAGAAGAGATCTATCCGGGAAATGAAGATTCCCCGAATAAGCAGACACCGGATGGACAGGTCTATGAGGCATTATATGGACCTCATGGTACTTTCCGGCCGGGGGTAGCAGGACGTGTGCTACACGATACCTACCGTGCCGCATTAGCTACCGATTTCTATATTGCCTCCAAAGCTGATGAAACCCGGGATGTGCTGATCGAGCCTCACTTTACTTACCGGGGCTACCGCTACATCCAGATCACCATTCCGAATCGTACCACCCCCTTACCTTTAGCGAATGTAAAAGGGATTGTACTTTCTTCCGAGCCGGTAACAGGCTCCTATGAAGGAGTAACTACCGATCAGACCGGGAAACTGGTGAATCAATTGTATAAGAATATCCAACGAAGCCAGTTAGGTAATTTCTTCTCTATTCCGACCGATTGTCCACAACGCAACGAACGGATGGGATGGACAGGAGATGCCCAGGCATACATCCGTACAGCTACCTATAACGGAGACGTACAGGCCTTCTTCCGTCAATGGATGATTGCTCTGAGAAATGACCAGGGAGTAGGCGGGCGCAACGGTGTTCCGGCCGGAGGGATAGGAAGTACAGTTCCTACTTATTCCCATAACAGAGATGATGATTTTGCAGATGGTTCTACCTGGGCGGCAGCCGTATGTATGGTTCCCTGGCAGCTCTATATCCAGTACGGAGATAAACAGGTGATCCTTGAAAACTTTGAAACCATGAAAGCCTGGCTGGAAGGAATGAATCATTATAAGGTGCCGGGCTACCCGGGCTTATCTTCCCGGACAACCGGACTGGCAGACTGGCTAAGTGTAGACGTACGAACAAGCAGCGATATCTGTAACAATGCCATCTATCTGTATATGATAGAGGTCACTTCCATCATGGCGGATGCGATCGGAGAAACAGCATATGCGGAAACGTTGCGCCAGCGCTATGCACAAGCCAAAGAATCCTTTAATAAAGCCTATATTGATCCAGCCACTGGTATGACCCGTGCCATCTCTCTGGAAAACGGAGCACCCGGGGATATTATGGATTCCCAGACCTCCTATGCAACCCCGTTAAATTTCGACCTGTACAGTGACGAACTGAAAATAACAGGCGGTGCCTATGCTGGTATGTCTTATAAAGCCTACGCTGTGAAACGTCTGGCAGAGTTGGCAGCCCAACCTTCCCTGAGTGGAAATGGCGGTTCTGTTTTGGTTCCCTTCTTCCACGGTTTCCCGGGAAGTCCGGGTAGTGATAAGCCATTCAATCCGACAGCCCATTCACTGGACTATACCATTACCACTGGTTTCTCCGGCACACCGAATATTCTGCCGGCATTAACCCGTACCGGACATGTGGAAGCAGCTTACCGTATGTTTGCCTGTACGGATTATGCCTCCTGGTTATATCCGGTACTGTTGGGAGCCACCAGTATGTGGGAGCGCTGGAATTCCTATGAATTAGCTTTCCAGCTAAATGGAGAAAGCGGCATGAACTCCTTCAATCACTTTGCGTTAGGTTCTGTTGGTTCCTGGATTCATGAATACCATCTGGGTATTACTACCGGTGGTAGAGCCGGTTATCAGGACTTCATTCTGCAGCCTCTTCCGGGCGGAACCTATACACAGGCATCCGGTAGCTATACCTCTAATTATGGGGTCATAAAAAGTAGCTGGACTGCTGATGCCGGGAAACTGACTACCTATGAATTTTCAGTTCCGGCAAACACCACAGCCACTGTCTATCTACCGGTAGAAGAGTCAGCCGTAAATGGATTTACCAATATCGAAGGAATTCAATATGAAGGTATGGAAGTCCGGAATGGCATACAGACAGCCAAATTCAAAGCCCTATCCGGAAACTACCAAATGAATATACAGAACGGCCGGTTAACAGCCTCTGCCAAATAAAAACTTTTTACGGATATACATAGAGCCCGTGTTCCCTGCCTGTGCGGGGAACACGGGCTTAGTTTTTTGACTCAGGACTAAGAGACTTTTTTATTATATGCTGCAAAAAAGAAACCACCCCTAAATAAATAGGAGTGGTTTCAGGATCTACCGATCGTAATCCGGTAATTACGTGGAGCTTCAGCGAATCATCAATCATGATTACAGTATCTCCGTTGGTATGTACCGGAATTACTCATGTAGCACTCATAAAACCTTCTGAAAGGAAGAAAGTTCAGGAGAAGGAGTGAATGTATCCTAAAAAAACTACTGAAATGTTATCCCTTTTTGGAAGCTCTTCCCGGCACACTCCGGAGAAAACAAAAAAAGAGATACCTCTGTTATAAGCTCGAACGAGATGCAGGAATAGCTTACAGAACGAATAGGGTATGTTTAACAAAAGACTTCAGATCAAACTAAATAAAAATAGGGGAAAGCAGTCCTTCCGGGGTGAATTATTTAATATTGAGCAACTGGCAGACTATGCCAAACTACTTGCCGTTCACCAGAAAGTGGGCGAGAGTACACACAATAATTACCTGAGGGAGCGCCTGGCGGAGAATGAAGAGGTCCTGCAAAAGTATAATAGTGAAGTAAGAGCTGCCACCCAACTATCCTATGTAACTCCCGCCACCGAATGGGTCATTGATAACTTTTATCTCATCGAAGAACATATTCAGTTAGCCAGAAGGCATTTTCCAAAAAGTTATAGCAAAGAACTTCCCTATCTGAAAGAAGAACCTTTTAAAGGATTACCGCGGGTTTACGGGATGGTGGTGGAATATGTCCGCCATGTAGATGCACAGGTGGATGAGGAATCCCTGCTTACCTTCTTCCGGGCCTACCAGGAAACCGCTGTTCTGAAATTAGGCGAATTATGGGCAGTTCCGATTATGTTACGACTAAGCCTGATCGAGAATCTTCGTCGCATCGTTGCCCGTCTGAAGCAGGATCAGAAAGACCGGGATCTGGCTAACACCTGGATCAACTGGGTGGAGGAAACAGGGTCCAAAAGACCGTCGGGGTTAGTGGAATTAGTTTCTGAAATGGCCAAATCCGAACTTCCTTTTTCCAGCGCATTTGTTTCGGAATTCTCCAAACGCCTCTCTTCCCGGAATCCATCCCTGACAATCGTGCGTAACTGGTTTGAACAGAGACTCCATGAAGAGGGGCTTTCCGCGGAAGAGATGGTAGAGATTGAAAACCAGAATCAGGCGGCCGATCAGTTATCCGTCAGTCATAGCATCAAAAGTCTGCGTTTCATAAATAGTACGGACTGGCGGGATTTCGTGGAAGAACTGAGTCTGGTAGAGAAAACATTGCAGACGGATCCGGTAGGGATCTATGGGAAAATGGACTTTGCTTCCCGTAATCATTACCGGCATGCCATCGAAAGACTGGCCCGGAAAAGTAAATATACGGAAATGGAAGTGGCCCGCCAGGCCATTACCTTAGCCCGGAATGTCTTCGACAAAAGTGAAGGAACACGGGAAGCACATGTGGGGTATTACCTGATTGCGGACGGGCAGGAAGAATTAAAAAATACGATCGGGTTGAAGCAGACGCTGCTCTCCACATTTAAAAAACTGTTAGGGAATTATCCCTTGACCCTGTATGCCGGATTGATTATCCTGCTCACATTGGTAGCCACTTTCTTTTATACGCAGATAGCCCGGGCTTCCGACATTCCCGTAACAGACTGGCGATATATTCTCCTGAGTATCTGTTGTCTCTTTTTCATCAGCCAGTTTGCTTTTTTCTTAGTCAATTGGTTATCAACCCTGTTTATCCGTCCCGATATTCTGGCCCGTCTGGATTTCTCGGGAGGGATACCTGCCGCTTATCGTACCGTAGTAGCAATTCCTACCATGGTCAATAGTGAAGAAAGTGTCCGGAAGCTAATTTCAGATATAGAAATCCATTATTTGGCTAACCGGGATACACATCTCTATTTCACCCTGTTGACGGACTTTCCGGATGCAGACCAACAGGTAATGCCGGAGGATACTCACCTCATTGACTATCTTCGTTCAGCCATAGAAAAACTGAATCATAAATATGGCGCGGAAAAAGAATCCCTGTTCTATCTCTTTCATCGTCCCCGTTTGTGGAATCCGGAAGAGCAGAAGTGGATGGGATATGAACGTAAGCGCGGAAAACTGATGGCATTCAACCAGTTCCTTTTAAGGGGGGGATACACAGCCATTCCTGGCGACGGAAGGAAATCTCTCTGCTTTGCGGGACGTAAAATATGTGATTACGTTGGATACCGACACCCAGTTACCACCTTGTAGCATTCATAAGTTAGTAGGGACCATGGCACATATTCTGAACCGTCCGGTCATAGACCCGGTACGAAATGTCGTGGTGAAAGGATATGGCATTATGCAACCCCGGATCGCGATCCGGTTACAAAGTAGCCAGGCCTCTTTCTTCGCGGATATGTTTACAGATGAAGTAGGAGTAGACCCTTATACACGGAGCGTGTCCAATGTATACCAGGATATTTTCCATGAAGGATCTTTTGTCGGTAAAGGAATTTATGATGTAGAAGTCTTTGAAAAAGTGTTGTCCAACCGTTTTCCGGAAAATAAAATACTAAGCCATGACTTGTTGGAGTCGGCCTATGTCCGTTCCGGACTGATGGGAGATGTAGAGGTATATGAATCCTTCCCTTCCTCTTATCAGGCGGATGCCAAACGCAGACATCGCTGGATGAGAGGAGACTGGCAGATTATTAACTGGCTGTTACCTCGTGTCCCGTTGTTACAGGGTTCGGAGAAAAATCCTTTATCCGGTTTGAATAAATGGAAGATCTCCGATAATCTGCGCCGCAGTATGGTCTCTCCGTTGACCCTGCTCTTTGTGCTGGGATTCTTTATTTGGTTTCCCTCATATATATGGATCGCTTTTCTGCTGTTAATCCTCGTGACCTTCCTCCCTTTTATTTTTACCTTTCCGTTAGCTCTGCTGAAAAAGCCGAAAGGTATAACCTGGAGTATACATCTTCAGGAGGTTCTGCAAAAAAGTCTCCATCAGATCCGGCAAATTCTGTTTGAACAGGTCCTGTTCCCCTATGATGCTTATCTCTGCATGGATGCGATGGGACGGTCTGTCTGGAGACAGTTAGTATCCCATACCTGTTTGCTTCAATGGCAGACAGCGGAAGAAGCGGATCGCGTGGCAGACCATAGCCTGTCGGGCTATTACAAACAAATGTGGTTTTCTCCGGTGTTTGTAGTCTTATGCCTGATCCTGATCAGACAGTATCCGGACACCTTCTGGTACACGCTTCCCTTCCTGCTGGCCTGGGTGGCTGCTCCCTGGATGGCTTGGATTGTAAGCCGTTTGAGAGTACCAAAAACCCAGACTCTGACGGAACAACAAACCCTTTTCCTGCGAAGAATAGCCCGTAAGACCTGGTATTTCTTTGAAACCTTTGTCTGTGAGAAAGAGAGCTGGCTCCCTCCGGATAACTTTCAGGAAGTACCTGATCCGGTGATTGCTTCCCGTACTTCACCGACCAATATCGGCTTATCTTTATTAGCCAACCTGTCAGCCTATGATATGGGATACCTTTCCGTGAATGGGGTGATTGAACGGGTCCGGAAAACCTTCCTTACACTGACCCATATGAAGAAATTCAAGGGGCATTTCTATAACTGGTATGATACACGTACCCTGGAACCTCTCTATCCCCTCTATATCTCCACTGTAGATAGCGGGAATCTGGCCGGTAATTTCATTACCCTGAGCCAGGGATTAAAAGAATTGATAGATAAGCCGGTCTATTCTCCGGATATCTTTGAAGGCCTGCAGGATACTGTACGGGTCATGCGTTCCTATAATAAAAAGAATATACCCCTCAGTGAGTTGGAAAAGATGTTGGCGGGCCCTTTTCCTACAGGACTACCGGAAGCATTCAGCCTGCTGGAAAAAGTCCGTTTACAGATCGAAGCGTTTAATCAGTCAGTGACTCCGGAAGAGGCTGTTCTGGCGACATGGGGAGAGATCCTTTGGAATAACTGCCGGGATTACCGGCAGGACATCCTTTCCTTGTTTCCCTGGTTGGAACAACTGACGGAATCGTCCGGAAAAGAGAAAGAAGATAAAACCAAAGAAGCCCTGGTGAACTGGTTAGAGAACATTCCTACCCTGAAAGAGATCGCTTCACTGGATGCGGAGATCAATAAATATGTGGAAGAGAAAGGCCAGGAGCCAGATGCGTATGAAACATACTGGATCGACGAATTGAAACAGACAGCTACCCGGGCAAAAGAGAGGATCCATATGCTTTATATACTTGCCCTACAGAGTGACCATTTCTCTGAAATGGACTTCCGGTTCCTGTATCAGGAGAAAAAGAAACTGTTCACGATTGGTTATAATGTACTGGAGCAGCGGTTTGATACCTCTTATTACGATATGCTCGCCTCGGAAGCCCGGCTGGGTAGTTATCTTGCGGTTGCGCGGGGAGAGGCGCCTCTTGAACACTGGTTCTCTATGAGCAGGTTAGTGGTTCAGCTCAAAGGAAAACCGGTCCTGCTTTCCTGGAGCGGATCTATGTTTGAATACCTGATGCCTTTGCTTATCATGCCTTCGTTTGATGAAACATTGCTTTCCCGGACCTATCGCGGAGCCGTGCGGGAACAGATTGATTATGGAAATAGCCGGGGAGTACCCTGGGGTATTTCAGAATCGGGATATAACCGTCCGGATACCCAGTTCAATTACCAGTATCAAGCCTTTGGAGTGCCCAGTCTGGGTTTGAAACGGGGGCTATATAAAGATTTGGTCGTGGCGCCCTATGCCACGATGTTAGCATTGATGGTAGAACCTTTAGAAGCCTACCGGAATATGCAGCGATTATCCAAAGAGGGACGTGAAGGCCAGTTTGGTTACTACGAAGCTGTGGATTACACGCCGTCTCATCTGCCTCTCCAGGAGAAAAATGTCAATATTTTCTCTTTTATGGCGCACCATCAGGGCATGAGTCTGGTTGCCATGTCTAACTGTATGAAGGGAAACCGGATGCAGGAACGTTTTATTTCTCATCCGCAGATGAAAGCTTTTGAATTATTATTGCAGGAACGGGTACCACATAATTTTACCACCAACAAGATCTCGGATCATTCCAAAGCTGAACTGGAAAGTTTCACGGCTCTGCATGCTCAGACTACTCCGGTGGACAGAATATATCGTCAAATCACCACAAGTCCGGAGATCAATCTGTTATCCAACGGACGTTACCAGGTGATGCTGAACACAAGTGGTGCCGGCTATAGTCGCTGGAATGGGCTGGCTGTGAATCGCTGGCGGCAGGATCCTACCAGTGACCGGAATGGATTGTTTATCTATTTACGGGATCTGGAAAGCGGAAAATACTGGTCGGCAGGTAATCAGCCGGTCTCCATGCCGGTTAAAGATTATGAAGTGAAGTTCACTCAGGCCTACGCAGAGTTCCATCAACGGTATGAAGGACTGGATGTGATGACTTCCATTTGTGTGTCCCCGGAGGATGATGTGAAACTGAGATGTATTAAGCTGACCAACCACGCCCATAAACCCCGGGAGATCGAGTTGACCACCTTTACAGAAGTGGTGATCGCTCCGCTGGCAGCCGATGAGTCCCATCCGGTTTTCAGTAATCTATTTGTTCAAACCTCCTTCCGCCCGGAGATCAACGGGCTTTTCTGTACACGCAGGGCTCGTTCGGAAGATGAACATCCACCTTATCTGTTTCATCTGATGCTGGTGGACCAGACTCTGGGGGGAAAAGGTGACCTTTGAAACAGACCGTTCCCGGTTTATAGGTAGGGGGAACACTTTAGCCAAACCACAGGCACTGGAATCCAAAGAACCACTTTCAGGCAGTCAGGGAGATGTGCTGGACCCATCGGTTTCTTTACGAAGGGTTGTGACCGTTCCGGCTGGAAAAAGTGTACGGGTTTGTATCGTATTGGGAATAGCGGAAAATGAGCCGCTTGCACTGGAACTGGCGGAGAAATATACCAATATAAGAATGACGGACCGTGCCTTTGAACTGGCATGGACCCATAGCCAGGTTGTGCTCTACCATCTGAATATACGGGATGCCGAAGCCCAACTCTATCAACGGTTAGCCGGATCCCTGGTCTATATGAATCCTGCGTTCAGAGCCGATCCATCTATTATAAAGAATAACCGGAAAGGGCAGAATGGACTCTGGGCCTATGGTATTTCCGGAGATGTACCTCTGGTGATCGTACGGGTGAGCGGTACCGCCGGAGTGGAACTGGCCCGGCAACTGATCCTGGCACATGCCTACTGGCGCATGAAGGGATTAACGGTCGAACTGCTCATCCTGAATGAAGATAATTCTATTTACAGACATCCGTTGCAGGATGAGATCCTGAACATTATCTCCACCGGAGTGGAAGCGTCTCAGTTGAATACAGCCGGAGGTATATTCTTCCGTCCTGTGGAACAGGTGCCTGCGGAAGACTTGGTGTTACTGCAATCTACGGCTCATATGATCTTCAGTGATAAAGAGGGAACGTTGCAGGAACAGATAGATGATAATAAATTCACTATCCCACATCCTTCCCATTCACCTGTAACAATGAACTCTCAGGATACGGAACAGCTACCTGTTCCTTCGTATGATCTGTTGTTTAAAAACGGATACGGAGGTTTCACAAAAGATGGAAAAGAATATGTGATTGTTTTGTCAGCCGGACATACTACGCCTGCACCATGGAGTAATGTGATCGCCAATCCGACGTTCGGTACGGTAGTCTCCGAGAGTGGAGGAGCCTATACCTGGCTGGAAAACTCCCATGAATTCCGGTTAACTCCATGGTATAATGATCCGGTGAAAGATACATCCGGAGAAGCGATCTATATCCGGGATGAAGAATCCGGCGATTACTGGTCGCCGACACCCTTGCCTACCAGGGGAAAAACACCCTATGTGATTCGTCACGGGTTTGGTTATACTGTTTTTGAACACACTGAATATGGGATCACTTCAGAATTATGGATCTATGTCGCGATGGATGCTCCGGTGAAGTTTTCAGTTTTAAAACTTTATAACCGTTCTGACCGTTCCCGCCGGATCTCGGTAATCGGCTATTATGAATGGGTGATGGGAGATACCCGTACCCGGAATCTGCTCCATATCCGGACGGAATCTGATTCCAAAACCGGTGTGCTGTATGCCCGTAATCCGTATAATACGGATTTCTCGGAAAAGATTGCTTTCCTTGATGCCGGAAAGTTCCGGGCAGTGACCGGAGACCGGAGAGAGTTTATCGGACGGGACGGAAACCTGACCGCACCGGATGCCATGCGGAAAAAACGTCTTTCAGGACGTACGGGAACTGGAATGGATCCCTGTGGGGCTGTCCAGCTCTTTATGGATCTCCGTCCGGGAGAAAGAAAAAATGCCCGGATCATTTTAGGATGTGCCCGTAGTGAAAGGGATATGTATGAGCTGGTGAACCGCTACCGGCAGCCGGGGAGTACGGATAAGGTATTGCAGGAAGTAAAAGCCTACTGGGAACGCACCCTGCATACGGTGCAGGTAGAGACTCCGGACCCTGCTGTGAATATGATGGCCAATGGCTGGTTCCTATATCAGACGCTGAGTTGCCGTATCTGGGCACGTACAGGATATTACCAGTCCGGAGGAGCCTATGGTTTCCGGGATCAGTTGCAGGATGTGATGGCTCTCTCTTTTGCAGAGCCGGCGATCATGCGTAACCAGATACTTCTGGCCGCCCGGCATCAATTTAAAAAAGGAGACGTACAACACTGGTGGCATCCGCCGATGAACAGAGGAATACGAACGCTCTTTTCGGATGATTACTTATGGCTGCCCTATGTAACCCATCATTACATTACCACGGTAGGAGACACCGGGATCCTAAATGAGATGATCCCGTTTATCGAAGGCCGGGAGTTACATGCCGGCGAAGAGTCCTACTATGACCTACCGCTCATTTCAGATGAAACAGCTTCCCTGTATGAGCATTGTGTAAGGAGTATCCGTTACGGCTTGAAGTTCGGTGTACATGGACTTCCGCTTATGGGATGCGGCGACTGGAATGATGGAATGAATTTAGTAGGAATAGAAGGAAAAGGCGAAAGTGTCTGGCTGGCTTTTTTCCTGTATGACATACTGATTAAATTCGCGACCATAGCAGAAGATCACGGGGATCCGGGCTTTGCCACCTATTGCCGGGAGCAGGCTATCCATCTGCGGGAAAATATCCGGATGAACGCCTGGGACGGGAACTGGTATCGCCGGGCCTATTTTGATGATGGAACTCCCTTAGGATCTTCTCAGAATAAAGAATGTACGATCGATGCCCTCCCGCAAAGCTGGTCCGTGATCAGCCAGGCCGGAGATCCCGAATATTCCCGCCGGGGAATGGAGGAAGTAAACCGGAGACTGGTAGACCGCAAACTAAAGATGATCCGTCTGTTTACCCCCTCTTTCGACACCTTCTTACCCAGTCCGGGCTACATCAAAGGATATGTTCCCGGTGTCCGGGAAAACGGAGGACAATATACCCATGGTGTGATCTGGACCATATTGGCTTTTGCCTTAATGGGAGAGACCGATACCGCCTGGGAACTGTTTGACCTGCTAAACCCTGTTCATCATGGAAGTACCCCGGATGAAGTGGATATTTATAAAGTGGAACCCTATGTCGTTGTGGCAGATGTTTATTCAGCCGCCCAACATCCGGGCCGGGGAGGATGGAGCTGGTACACCGGTTCATCCGCCTGGTTATATCGTGTGCTGGTAGAAACCCTGTTAGGGATCAATCGAAAAGGAGATCAATTGGAATTAACCCCCCCCGGATGCGTTCCGGTTGGGATGAGTATACCATTTCTTACCGATACTATGACACTGTCTACAAGCTCCGGTTCAAACGTATCAAAGACCCTTCCACTCCGGTAATTATCCTGGATGGCAAAGCCCAACCGGACAACCGCACGATCCATTTAGTGAACGACGAACAGGAACACACCGTAGAAATAAACATACTTCCCTCTTGAGATACTCTCTATGCAAATCTTTTCACCCTCGTAGAGTGTATACTTCTTTGCTCCTTCTCAGGAGTTAATTTTTTTCTATCTTTAGCAAGATAGGAAAAGAGCTATGGGAATGCCCCCTCTATCTTTGCCATGAAACGAAAGTAGAACAGAGAAAATGAAGACAACAAAAGAAGAGTATCACCGGAGGGTTAACATCTTGATCGAGTATATCAACAACCATCTGGATGAACCCATTGACTTAACGTATCTGGCAGAGATATCCGGATTTTCCCAGTGGCATTTCCACCGGATCATGAGTGCTTTCCTGGGGGAACCAGTAGGAGCATTTATTGTAAGAATGCGCATCGAGACGGCCGCCCGGTTGCTGCGTTATACAGATTCACCTGTTCAGGAGATCGCTTACCGGGTCGGTTATGATGTACCCTCTTCTTTGTCAAAGCAATTCAAACAGTTCTATGGAATTTCACCACAAGCATATCGAAACAATAAACAATTTGTCATTATGAAACCAGAAATTTTAAGACCGGAACTGGATTTGCAGGTAGAGGTGAAAGCAATCCCAACCAAACAGGTAGTTTATCTTCGTCTGACAGGAGATTATAAAACCCTGGATTATGGTGCAGCCTGGGGGAAAGTCTGTAACTATGTAGCAGAGCAGGGATTGCCGGTGGGGGATGTCTGTCCGGTATGTATCTACCATGACGATCCGAAAGTCACCGCACCGGAGAAACTACGTACCGATGTTTGTATGGTGCTCCCGGTGCAGGGAATAGCCAAAGGAGAGTTCGGAGCGAAAGAAATACCCGCCGGAAACTATGCCGTTTTCCTTTATAAAGGTTCCTACATGAATCTCCAGGTAGTCTACGACACCATCTATGCCCAACGTATCCCGGAATTGGGCTGTACCCTGCGGGATGAACCCAGTTATGAGAGATACCTGAATGATCCCTGTACCACAGCACCGGAAGATCTTCTAACAGAGATCTATGTGGCGGTGGAATGAAAGAAGAATGAAATAGTTTATCTGCTTTTATTTACAAAAGGTTTTTATCGTATTCCCCTCTGTTGTCCGGAGGGGAATATTTTATTAATGAAGGAATTTACCTAATGTCCCTAAAATGCCTTCCTTACTATCTCCGTTACTTCCGAACTGGCTCATGATAGAACCCAGATCCAATCCCTGTCCACCGTTTGCCTGTCCGGCTTTGCTGGCGAAGGCGTTGAATATGGAGGAGACAACAGTCGAAGAAAGGGTGGAGGCGATTCCCTGAGACAGCCCTACTTTTTGTACCAGTGCATTTACCACTGTATTTTTTATACTATCTACGATCGGATTACTGGTGGCTGTAGCCGTTCCTCCGGATAGCATGTTTTTAAGATTCCCGAGATTACTCATGCTGAGGTTTTGTTTGAGGCCATCGGTTACAGCCTGCGTAGTTGTCTCTACTGTCTGTTGTTTTTTATCCTCCGGAATTTCCGGATTGTTGTTGATGGCATCCATCGCATGCGACTTAATTAAATTCAAAACATTTTCTAACATAACTTATTCCTGATTTTGGTTTATATATGATGTATGATACAGTTTAGATAATCTGGATGTTTTGTTCTTTCCTTATCAGAGATTTTAATCCTTACTCCATGAGATCCTATCCGGAAGAAGCATTTGTACTCTTCACTATATGCTGGGAAAGTAGGTTATGCCCCCGGGGTTATAAGGTTAAGATGCCGGGGGCATAAGGTTATGCCCCCGGCATCTTAACCTTATAACCCCGGGGGCATAACCTGATGGTTCTGCGGATATGACCTTTCCTGGAGTAAGTTTACAGTTTATAGGTTAATTACTAATGTTCATTTACACACTAAGTGTTTATTACTGATCTTCGTTTACAGGAAAAAAATAATTACTAAGCCAGGTTTACAGTATCTCAAAAGTAGTAAAATAACTGTTAGTAGGAGAGTATTAAAATACGGGATAATCTGGATGGAAGGAAATAGAAAATCCCTGTTTACCAAGTAAACAGGGATATGGACATGTTTTATTTTATCTTATTTAAGTAATAGGCCGGATGCTACTTCGTCGGCAGTCGCTTTTCCCTGAAGATATTCAACAATAGCCAGTCCAAAATTAAATACAAGACCCGGACCTCTCCCGGTAATTACGTTTCCATCTACTTCCACCGGATTAACCGTAGTTGTTGCTCCGGTCAACTGAGGCTCAAAACTGGGGTAGCAGGTCGCTGTACGCCCTTCAAGGAATCCCAGTCCACCCAATACGATAGGAGCGGCACAGATTGCAGCGACCAGTTTTTGCTGGTTGTATTGTTTGGACAATGCCTCTTTTAATGGTTCACATGCGTTCAGGTTGTTACTACCCGGCATGCCACCCGGAAGAACCAGTGCGTCAGCATCTGAAAGGTCAGTATCCGAAAGTAAAACGTCTGCTACTACTGGTATGCCATGTGCCCCTGTAACAGTAGCTTCTCCGGTAATAGAAACCGTTGTTGTTTCAACACCTCCGCGACGTAATACGTCAATGGTTCCGATGGCTTCCATTTCTTCGAAGCCGGTTGCTAAAAATACGAATGCTTTCTTCATAACGGAATTTTTTTAGTAGTTGGTAATTAGAAGTTAGTAGATAGTAGAGAATAGAAATTCTACGAACTACCGGCTACTATCTACTAACTACTTTATCTCAATGAATATCTATACGTAATCGTTCCACTTTGATTATTCGCTCCGCTAATGCTGTTGAATTTGGCTTTGCGGGCTGCTTCTATGGCGCTTTGACGCATGGAAGCATTATCAATATTAGTTCCTTTTCCGATCTCTGCAAAGATCACGTTTCCTTTGGGGTCCACGGTTATATTGATCACGATCCGTCCTTCTTCCTGAATGGTATAAGCAGGCCGGGGAAGACCTCCGGAGCCGATAGAACGTCCATTCAGATTAAAAGAACCGTATCCGCCAACCCCTTCGTTTGCTCCCTGGTCAGAATTCCCGAAAGGACTTCCCTGATTCCCGGTTCCGGTAGCTGCATCTCCCTGGCTGGAATTGCCTTCACTTCCAATGCCGAAGGCTCCGGCTACCCGGTTACTGATGGCCTGCTCCTTTTTGCGTTGTTCTTCTTCCAGTCGTTTCCGTTCCTCTTCTTCTCTGCGTTTCCGTTCTCTTTCCTGTTCTTCCCGGCGTTTTCTCTCTTCTTCTTTTTTGCGTTCTTCCTCTTTCCGGGCATCCTCCAGCGACACACTCTCTTCTATATCCTGAGTAACCAGTTCTTCCTGAGCTGTTTCAGGCTCCGGAACAGGAGGGGGAGGAGTGGTGGTTTCCTGAGGCATTTCGTAGCCCGTATATTTAGGTTCAAAGAGTCCGGCCGCGGCATCGATGTTTCCAAAGTTGACGAGTATACCGCCATCCTCTTCAGCAACGATGGTTCTGAGGACCGTAAACCAGAGTATCAGGAAGATCACCAGGTGAACGGCGATCGAACCGGCTAAACTGTATATGTCGTCTTTGTTAAATTTCATATCTCTTATTTCTGCGGACGGGTAGCCAGTACCATCTTGAATTTATTCTCGTTCGCGATATTCAGGATCTTTACAATTTCTCTGTAAGGTACACTTTCATCAGCATAGAGAGCCACGAACATATCCGGCTCTTTGTCATAGCTATCCTGTAGAAAAGGAGTAATCTCTTCATAGGAAACTTGTACTTCCCGCTGATTACCAAAGGCCACATAGTAGTTCAGGTTCGAATCAATCGTCACCCGTGTCAACGGCTTGGCAGCTGTCTGTTTCTGTGACTGTGGCAATGTAACTTTGATCGCATTTGGGATCACTACGGTAGAGGTAGCCATAAAGAAGATCAGCAGCAGGAAAATGACGTCTGTCATAGAGGCCATGCTGAATGCTTCGTTTATCTTTGTTCTTCGTTTTAATGCCATGTTATCTGAATTGATAATTGAAAATGGAAAAATGGGAAATTAGAGTTTGTCTCTAATTCTCAACTTTCAATTTTCAATTAATTAGCGGGTTCGTTTAATAAATCCATGAACTCCATTGTGCTGGCTTCCATCTTGTTCACTACGTTATCTACCTGTGAAACCAGGTAATTGTACGCAAACAGGGCGATGATACCTACGATCAGCCCTCCTACTGTAGTTACCAATGCTTCATAGATACCACCGGATAACAAGGTTACGTCCACATTACTTCCTGCGTTTGCCATGTCAAAGAAGGCGCGTACCATCCCGGTAACAGTACCTAAGAACCCTAACATCGGAGCTCCGGCCGCAACGGTGGCAATCAGTGGAAATCCTTTTTCTAATTTTGCGATCTCTAAGTTACCTACATTTTCAATCGCAACCATGACATCGTTCATCGGACGCCCCAGACGGGTGATCCCTTTTTCAATCATACGGGCAGAAGGTGTGTTTGTGCTACGGCACAGGTTCAGCGCCGAGTCAATTTTCCCTTCATGTATATAATCTTTGATACGGTTCATAAAGTTCTCATCCTGCTTTCCGGCCCGGCGGATAATCAACAACCGCTGGATAAAGATATAGATCGCCATCAGTGACAGTAGCAACAACACGATCATGATCCAACCTCCCTTGAAAGCCAGGTCAATCACATTGATCTCCGCTTCCGTCGGTATAGTAGCAATAGCTGTAGTCAGATCAGGCATTTCCTCTCCCGGCATCCCTATTCCCTGTAATGAAAGTAATAAACTCATTGTTTGTGTATTTTAATTCGGTTAATAAATTTTGAGTAGTTAAGTAGTTAGAGAAGTTATCGTTTGTTAGAAGTTAAGTAGCCTTTTTATACTTACTCCTTACCTCCTTTGACTCCTTGACTACTTATTATTCAAACAGTCTTTATACAGTTTTATTGTCTTTTCTAATCCGTAATATAGTGCATCGCATATCAGGGCATGTCCGATGGACACTTCTTCCAGCCAAGGGATATGCTGACTGAACCACGCCAGATTTTCCAGACTCAGGTCATGTCCCGCATTTACTCCTAATCCCAGATTCCGGGCAACTTTCGCTGCTTCTACGAATGGAGCCACGGCGGCTTTTTTATCCTGAGGGTATAGGGTTGCATACGGCTCTGTATATAATTCAACCCGGTCTGTTCCTGTTTTTGCCGCCCATTCCATATTCTCAGGATCCGTTCCGACAAAAATAGAAGTCCGGATCCCTTTGGAAGTAAACGTATCGGCTAATTCACTCAGCAGGTCAAAGTGTTTTTTCGCATCCCACCCGGCATTAGACGTGATGGCATCCGGTGCATCCGGTACGAGGGTGACCTGTGTCGGTTTCACTTTCAGTACCAGGTCAATAAATTCTTTGTTGGGATATCCCTCAATATTGAACTCTGTTTTAACCAATGGTTTTAAGGCATATACGTCCGCATAGCGGATGTGCCTCTCATCAGGGCGTGGGTGAACAGTGATCCCCTGGGCTCCGAATGCTTCACAATCCATAGCTACTTTCACCACATCAGGCATATTTCCGCCACGGGCATTACGGATGGTTGCAACCTTGTTAATGTTCACACTTAAATTAGTCATCGTATATCTTTATATCTTTTCTTTTGTTACATTTGTTGTATAAGAAGTAAGTAACGGCAAATTTAGTAGTATTTAGGGAATATAAAGAATAATGTTAGCGAAAGATTTCATAACAAAAGAGATTCCGGTGTTAAAAAGTTTTGACACAGGAGAATATGCTCTCTCACTGATGGATGAGTACAAACTAAGGCATCTTCCGTTGGTGATAGATGGAGTATATCAGAGCTTAGTCTCTGAGAAAGATCTGCATACCATGCCGGACCCTAAATCTGCGATAGGAGAGATGATGGTATTTGCTCCCAGTGTATCGGAAGGGGACATATCTATGAGGTGATGGCGATCATAAGCCGTTATTGTCTGGGTATTCTGCCTGTAGTGGATGCGGAAGGTAAATATATAGGGGCTATTACGCATGAACGGATGATCGAAGCAATCGTGGATCTGTGCAGTGCGGATTCCATAGGAAGTATTGTGGTGCTGGAAATGTTCCCACAGGATTATTCCCTGTCGGATATAGCTCGCATTGCAGAATCAAATAATGCCCGTGTATTAAATTTGTTTTCCTATGTAGAAAAAGATACGGGAAGGTTGATTGTGACATTGAAGATCGATTTGGAAGATGCTTCTCCGGTGATTCGCAGCTTTGAACGGTTTAACTATACAGTTTCTTATCATTTTATGGAAGCCGGTATAGTAGACGAGGTTTTACAGGAGCGGATGAATGAGCTGATATATTACATGAATATGTGAGAAATAGATAAAATGAAAGTAGGAGTATTTGGAAGTAAGCATCAGGAAAATAAGCAGATCCTGATCCGCCGGTTATTTGATTTATTAAATCAGAAAGAAGCGGAGATCTTTGTGGATGAGCAGTTTTATCTTTTCCTTACAAAAAGACTGGATTTTCATCCCCTTATAAAAGGGGTTATTACAGGAGACGAGTTTGAACTGGATGTGGCTTTAAGCATAGGAGGAGATGGAACATTTCTCCGGACAGCCGCCCGTATTAACAAACAGAATATTCCTATTTTAGGAGTAAATACAGGGCGTTTGGGGTTTTTGGCGGATATCGGAAGTAATGAAATAGAAGAAGCAATAGACGAACTATTTAAGAACTATTATAAGATAGAAAATCGTACCCAGCTAAGATTGCATACAGAAGAACATATCTACCAGGGATATAATTATGCATTAAATGAAGTGGCTATCCTGAAACAGGATACCTCTTCTATGATCACGATCCATACCTATCTGGATGATGAATACCTTGCTTCTTATATGGCAGATGGTCTGATCATAGCCACTCCAACCGGATCGACAGCTTATTCGCTGAGCGTAAATGGCCCTATTATTGTACCTCACAATAATAGTATTGTTTTAAGCCCAGTGGCACCTCATTCCCTGAATATGCGTCCGTTGGTGATCCCGGACAGCACCTTGATCTCTTTGACGGTAGAAAGCCGTAGCGGCTATTTCCTTGTTTCTTTGGACGGACGTTCGGAAGTCTTTCCGAGTGGTGCTCCTTTAAAGATCAGCAGAGCCCATCACACGACTAAAGTGATCAAACGCTACAATCATACCTTCTACAAAAATCTGCAGGATAAACTCATGTGGGGAGCGGATGTAAGAGAACAAAATTAAGGATCTTATTCAGAATAGGTTATCCGGCTTGACGAAATAAATATGTTGAAAAGTTTGCATAATAACAATGTGCAACTTATCTTTGCACTCGATTTAATAATCACAGGATGATTCGCTAGCTCAGCCGGTAGAACACATCCCTTTTAAGGATGGGGTCCTGGGTTCGAACCCCAGGCGAATCACCAAACAGGAGACAAACCCCGAAATTATATGGACAAAGGTTTCTAAACATAGGTTTAGAGACCTTTTTTCTTTTATCCCTAACCCAACCGGACACAAGAAAGTCACTGTTTTACCCTTGAAAGTGACTAAATCGTGACCCTTCCGACTCTCAAAAAAAGGGGTCACGATTTCACCTAAAGACTGCATTAATACTAATGTTTGACCCACTTTAAAAGGTTGTTTTTCCAGAGAAAAAAGTTAAATTAGTAAACATTAAAATGTATAGCTATGATTTCCATATAAATATGAGGATAAAAAAATTGAGCCTAATGGAATATTTGTTCTCCCATGGATTACCCAGTCTGTTTAGTGCATCAAAAAGTAAACTAATAACTGAATGGGATGGTGAACCGGTTTATAATCCTTACAGTTTAACTACACATGATGTGAATTGGATGGAAATTGATGCTAATAAAAAAGCAAAAAATTATTTTGAGGATAAATATGGGATAAATTGGAACACCAATAAATACCCGATTGAGAACCCTTTTGAAAAATAAATATTGTACCCTGCCGGCGCATGACCGGAAGAATGGCACGGGTTACTTTCATGGTTCCGAAGAGATTGGTTTCCATTTGCCGGTGGATGGCTTTTTCGGACATTTCTTCAAAATAGCCAAGCAGTCCGTATCCGGCATTGTTTACCAGTACATCTATTTGTCCGAACCGCTCTGTTGCAGCCGCTACGGATTGTTTGACTTCTTCCTGATTTGTTACGTCGAGTTTGACGATCAGGAGATTGGGATGATTACCCAGTGCTTTTTCTGCATTTTCCGTATTTCTGGCAGTTGCTACTACGTTGTATCCCTGTGTAAGGGCTTCTTTTACGA
>JAJQEE010000194.1 GCA_021201865.1 Tannerellaceae bacterium
CTGTTGCTGGTACCCTTACAGGATAGAATAATCAGCATATAAAACATTTGCAAGAGAATTTAACAGCCCTGCGGGGGTTCCGGGATGGGTAAAAAAAGCGCTCCCGGACTTTCTTTGTAACTATCCGGAAAGGGAAATCGCTCAATCCCTTAACCATATTTAAATAAATCACCGGAACAAAACAGCCATCTTAATCATTTTATACATGTTTTACTTATAAACTCAAAAGAAAATCCATTATATGTTGATAATGAATAAAAACTACTGTTCTTTTCTCTTTTCCCTATTTCTGGCAAGCCTGTTTCTTCTCATTTCCGGGACTGGATGTAAGAAAAAGGAAAATAAACAGGCAGCGGCCATGCAACAAATGCAGCAACAGGTAAAAGCCTATGCAGTGATAGCCGTAGAGCCTGAGAGAGCCGTGATTAAGAGTGCCTATCCGGCATCCATACGAGGGAAACAGGACATTGAGATCCGGCCGATGGTAGATGGGTTTATTACCCAGGTACTCGTGGATGAAGGCTCTTTTGTAAAGAAAGGACAGGTCATGTTCAAAATAGATCCTGTGCAATATCAGGCAGCCGTAGAAGTGGCACAGGCCAATGTCAATGTGGCCCGGACCAATGTGCAGACGGCTCAGCTCACCTACAGGAATAAACGGGACCTGTGGGACCAGAACATTATCAGCGATTATGAACTCCAGACCGCAGAAAACGATCTGGCTTCCCAGTCAGCCCTATTGGAACAGGCACAGGCCCAATTAGTCAGCGCACAAAAAACCTCTCTTTCACCAATGTAGTCAGTCCTTCGGACGGAGTCGTCGGAACCATTCCTTACCGCATCGGAAGCCTGGTGGGTCCTTCGATGACCACACCCCTGACTACGGTGTCTGACATCTCCGACATGTATATCTATTTCTCCATGACCGAAAAACAGTTATTAGACATTACCCGTCAGGGAGGTCCTATCCAATTAAATATTGACCGGATGCCACCCGTCCAACTCCAGTTAGCAGACGGTACGATCTATCCGCAGACCGGAAAAGTGGAAACGATCAGTGGCGTGATCGATCAGCAGACAGGATCTGTCAATATGAGAGCGACCTTCCCTAACCGGAATCACATCCTGCGCAGTGGCGGAACGGGAGTGATCCTGATCCCACAAACCATACCGAATGCGTTGGTCATTCCACAAAAGGCTACCTATGAAATCCAGGATAGGGAATTTGTGTACAAAGTAACCGGGCATGCGGCAGACAGCGCACTCGTCCGTAGTACGGAAATCCGGACACAGGATATGAACGACGGAAAAACGTATTTAGTCACACAAGGGTTACAGGCCGGGGACAGTATTGTGGCAGAAGGGGTCAGCAGCTTACGGGATAGTACCCGTATCAAACCGGTCACCCCGGAACAATACGATGCATTGGTGAAAAGCATGGGACAACAGGCACCTGCCGGAGCTGCAGCAAAAGGAGAACAAGAGAAAAAAACCCAAAGAATAATCCATTATGAAATTCGATAGATTTATTGAACGGCCGGTTTTATCCACGGTGATCTCTGTGTTGATCGTTATTTTAGGTATACTGGGATTAACCCAGTTACCAATTACACAATATCCCGATATCTCCCCTCCTACTGTTTCCGTCAGTGCGACCTATACAGGTGCGGATGCACAGACCGTCCTGAATAGTGTGGTGGTTCCATTAGAAGAACAGATCAACGGAGTAGAGAACATGACCTATATGACCTCTACCGCCTCTAATAATGGTACGGCAACCATTACCGTATATTTCAGACAAGGCACCGATCCGGACATTGCGGCCGTCAATGTGCAGAACAACGTCTCCAAAGCCACCGCACTCCTGCCTGCAGAAGTAGTGAATGCCGGCGTGATTACCAGCAAAAGACAAACCAGTATCCTGGAAATATTTACCATCTACAGTTCAGATGACCAATATGATGAGGTCTTTCTGCAAAACTACGTAGAGATCAATCTCCTGCCACAGATCAGCCGCGTGAACGGTGTCGGACAAGCCGCCGCTTTCGGTAGCAAAGATTACTCCATGCGTATCTGGCTGCAACCGGATGTGATGGCACAATACAACCTGGCTCCATCGGATGTCATAGCCGCCCTCGCTGCACAAAACTTTGAGGCTGCACCGGGAGCCTTCGGAGAAAACAGTGACCAGACCTTCCAGTATTCCATGAAATACACCGGACGCTTAGAAGAAACGACACAGTTTGAAGATATTATTATCCGTGCCACAGAAGACGGACAGATCCTGCGCATGAAAGATGTGGCCCGGATAGAATTAGGAGGATTAAACTATCAGATTGAAACCAGTTCGGACGGGCACCCAGGTCTTGCCGTAGCCGTTTACCAGACCGCAGGCTCGAATGCCACCGAGATCATTACGAACATCAATAAACTACTGGAAGAGGCAGAAAAGGACTTCCCTCCGGGTGTAAAATATGAAATCCTGCTGAGTGCCAATGATTTCCTGTACGCCTCTATCCATGAAGTGATCAAAACATTGCTGGAGGCCTTCCTGCTGGTGTTTATCGTCGTTTTTATTTTCCTGCAGGATTTTCGTTCCACACTCATCCCGGCGATCGCCATTCCGGTGGCCTTGATCGGAACCTTCTTTGCGATCTACCTGATTGGTTTCAGCCTGAACCTGCTCACCCTGTGCGCCTTGATCCTGGCGATCGCGATTGTGGTGGATGATGCCATTGTGGTGGTGGAAGCCGTGCACGCCAAACTGGACCAGGGATACGATTCTCCCCTGAAAGCAGCCTTGGATGCGATGGATGAAATTTCCGGCGCGATCATCTCCATCACATTAGTAATGATGGCTGTGTTTATTCCGGTTAGCTTCATCGGAAGTACGTCCGGTATTTTCTACCGCCAGTTCGGTTTCACAATGGCTTTCGCGATCGGTATTTCCGCACTGAACGCACTGACGCTCAGCCCGGCACTTTGTGCGATCTTCCTGAAACCGAAACAGGAGACGGAAAACCGGAAAAAAGGTTTTATGACCCGCTTCTATGATAAATTTAATCACGTCTACGATAAAGGAGTAGAAAAATATAAACGGGGAGTCGTCTTTTTCATGGGACATAAGATAGTCACCTTTGTGTTGTTCGGTGCCTTTTGTGTACTCCTTTTCTTTTTGATGAAAACAACCCCTTCCGGATTGATTCCCAATGAAGACACCGGAACTTTTTTCATCACCGTAGAATTAGCCCCGGCCACCTCGCTGGAACAAACAGATTCTGTGATGGACCAGATCGACCATATTCTCCAGTCCATTCCGGTTCTGCAAAGCCGGACCCGTGTCGTGGGAATGAGTCTGATAGCAGGAAGTGGTAGCTCCTATGGGACCATTATCTGCCGGTTGGCAGATTGGAAAGACCGTAAAAAGAAGGGGGAAGATGTGAACAGTATCATCGGGTTGTTATATGCCAAAACCCAGGTCATCAATGACGCCCGGATCCTGATCTTCGCTCCTCCGATGATCCCGGGATTCAGTATCACGAACGGATTTGAATTTGATCTCCAGGACAAAACCGGCGGGGACATTAATCAATTCTACCAGGTGGCACAACAGTTTTTGGCCACCCTGAACCAACGGTCGGAGATCACAACCGCACAAACTTCTTTCAATCCGAATTTTCCGCAATACCTGATCGAAGTGAACGTACCACAGGCCGTAAAAGAAGGCATCAGTCCTTCGGATATCCTGACTACGCTTCAAAGCTATTACGGAGGATATTACGCCTCCAACTTCAACCGGTTCGGAAAACTCTACCGGGTCATGGTACAGGCGGATAATATCTATCGCAGAAATCCGGAAACACTGAACAACATCTATGTGAAAAGTAGTAACGGAATGGCACCGATCACCCAGTTTGTCACGCTCACGAGAGTCTACGGTCCACAAAACATTTCCCGGTTCAACATGTACAATGCCATAGCCATCACCGGTAGCGCAGCCGATGGATATAGCTCCGGACAAGCGATCCAGGCCATTGAAGAAGTAGCCGCCCAGACCTTGTCGGCAGACTATTCCTTTGAATTTTCAGGATTGACACGAGATGAGGAAACTTCCAGCGGCAACACCAGTATCATATTTATACTCTGTATGCTATTTGTATACCTGCTTTTAAGTGCCCAGTATGAAAGCTACATCCTGCCCTGGGCGGTGATCCTTTCCGTTCCGTTCGGATTGGCCGGAAGTTTCATTTTTGCCCGGATGATGGGTATTACGAATAATATCTATTTACAGATCTCCCTGATCATGTTGATCGGATTATTATCCAAAAATGCGATCCTGATCGTGGAGTTTGCCTTAGAAAGAAGAATGGCCGGGCAAACCATTGTCTGGTCTGCGATCCGGGGTGCGGTCGCCCGTTTGCGTCCGATCCTGATGACTTCCCTCGCACTGGTCATTGGTTTGTTGCCCCTGATGTTTGCCCGCGGTGTGGGTGCCAACGGGAACAATGCACTCGGAACAGGGGCAATCGGGGGTATGTTTATCGGGATGATCTGCCAGATATTTATTGTGCCTGCATTTTTTGTCATTTTCCAGTATTTACAGGAAAAGGTAAAACCCATACAGGTTGAGAAAAAAGAAAACCCTCAGGAAAATAAACAAGTATGAAACGAATCATTTGCTATATACTCTTTCTATGCGTAGGGGTGACCGGTTGCCACATCTACAAGCCCTACGAAAGACCGGAAGTCAACCTATCCGGCCTGTACCGGGACCCGTTTTCTCCGGTGGATACGCTAAGACCGGATACAACGAATCTCGGTTTTATAGCCTGGAAAAATATTTTCCGGGATGACACCCTTCAAATCCTGATTGAAAAAGGGTTAGAAAATAATCCCGATCTCCGGATCGCAAGACTGCGGATTGAAGAAGCCAAAGCCCTGTTAGTGGCAGCCCGCTTAGCTTTTCTACCCTCTTTCGGACTATCACCGGAAGGAACGGTCAGTTGGAGAAACCACACCCAAGCCTCCCAGACCTATCAACTTCCCTTAGTCACCAGTTGGGAAGTGGATCTTTTTGGAAATCTCCTGAATGCCAGCCGGAGAGAATATGCCTCTCTCTTATCGAGTGAAGCCTACCAACAGTCTGTCCGTTCAGAACTGATCGCCAATATTGCAAACAGTTACTACACACTGCTGATGTTAGACCAACAGTTAGCCATCAGCGAAAGAACGTCTGCTGTGTGGTTAGACAACATACGGGTGATGACGGCCTATAAAGAAATCGGAACCACCAATGAGGCAGCCATCGTACAGAGCCGGGCCAACTACTATGCAGTAGAAGCCTCGTTGTATGATCTCCAGATGCAGATACGGGAGACAGAAAATGCACTTTCCGTCCTGTTAGGAGAAGCACCTCAGCATATTCCCAGAACCAATCTTTATACACAGGAACTCCCGGATTACCTCCCTACCGGCATTCCGGCGCAGTTACTTTCCAACCGTCCGGATGTCCGCTACGCGGAGATGCAACTGGCCATCGCCTACTATGCAACGAATCAGGCACGGGCGGCTTTCTATCCACAGATCAGTATCACAGGATCAGCCGGATGGACCAACAATCTGGGCGTTACCATCTCCAATCCTCCGAAATTTATTCTTTCGGCAGTGGGCTCCCTCACCCAACCGCTCTTTAACCGGGGAGCAAACATTGCACAGCTTAAAGTGAGCAAAGCCCAACAGGAAGAAGCACTGATCAGCTTCCAGCAAAGCCTGCTGACTGCCGGACAGGAAGTCAGTGATGCCCTGTTTCAATACGAGGCCTCTATTGAAAAAATCGTAGAACGAAGATCGCAGGTGGAAGAACTGGAAAAAGCTGTCAAATACACACAGGCTCTTTTTCGTTCCGGAGAATCCACCTACTTAGAGATACTGACCGCCCAACAGTCTTTACTAAGTGCCCAACTAAATGAAGTCTCCGATATGTTTGAGAATATGCAGGCTGTCGTGAATCTATACAAAGCCTTAGGTGGCGGACGGGAAAAGTAAGAGTCGATCCATTCCTTCAAAATACAAATCCGGTAGTTTTTGAAATCATACTATATAGTTTTTTCAATTTTCTCAGTCATCGTCACTTTTTTATTTGTAAATAACTTATTATCAAATTACTATATGCATAAAATCCGGTGACTGAAAAAGTGACTGAGATTTCCCGGTCACTTTTCGTTCACCGGGATGAAAAGTCTTAGTTCCCCGCCTGCGCGGGGAACTACGGCGTTTTATTCTACAATCCTTTATATTTCTTATTTATGGTCGAAGGGGATCTCCTGATCCCCGCCTGCTGAGTATAAGGATCTCCCGA
>JAJQEE010000135.1:0-4573 GCA_021201865.1 Tannerellaceae bacterium
AAGTTTTAGCGTCTTTTTTTCCATAGATCCTTCCATGGTTTGCATATTTTAACACAGTTTTTTCCACCGTTGTTTTTTTGTGGTAGAAAGCGGCTTTTTCTGCGGAAAGAGTGGTGGTTTTCCGCAGGGAGAGATAGCGAGGTCCGCAGGGGGAATTGTGGATTTCCCTACGGGTAACCACGTCTCGCTCTGCGGAAAACGACAACGGAAAGTAGAGAACTTGTGTTTTACGCCGTGGGAAAAGACAAAGTGAGATAAGGGAAAGACGGGTCAGGGTTCTCCTAAATGGTTGACTAAGATCCTGCCCTGGGAGGTGGTTAGCATGCGATTTTCTTTTTCCATCCGGTTTTTTCCCTTTATCTGACACTGGCGGACACAGGAGGATGAGGCCTCCATGTGAGGACGTATCTTTGTTTTGTCACTTAAAGTGAATGGTATGCTGTTCCTCCGGAACCCGGAACCAGATTATTTATTTCTCTTTGGGAAATTTCACCAACTGAAAAGCTTGGTCAGGTAGGTGAGTTTGATTAAGATTTGTTGGTTGGAGGCTTTGGCGAAATCGGCTCCCCGGCGGATGCTATAGATGTTTCCTAAAGCGTAGTAATATCTTCCTTCTACTACAAAGTTTCCGATGCCGGTACGGATCTCTAATCCGGGACCTCCGCAGATGCCCCAGTCGAATTTCTGGTCTATGCCGGAGGCTCGTTGTGCTACGGTAGTGTTGGGGGCGGGGGATGCTCCTTCCAGGTTTTCTGAGGTGCTTTCGCTAAAGGCGTATCCAACTTTCGGGCCTAAGTTCATCACAAAACGGACTCTTCGGTTACCGGCATAGATATGGGTGAGGAAAGGGATTTCAATGTAATTGATCGTTCGTTTGTAGTGGTAGGCCGGGTCCTCAAATTCTTCATCCCAGCCTTGCTGATTGAAGTTTACTTCTAATTGAAGCCCTACGTTTTTGTCGGATATCCAGCGTCCGGTGATCCCTGCGTGATAGGTCTGCAACATGTTTTGTTTCACTTTGGGGGTGAAACCGACGGAAGAAAATCCCATACCGAAAGATCCTCCGATGCATACTTCCTGTTTAAACGGTGTCTGAGCCTGGCTTCCGGCACTTAGAAGCAGGATCAACGCGGCACTATAGATTAACTTTCTTATCATTTGAATTCACTTCTGTTGACCGTAAAACTTGCTTTGTCGTAATGGACTATAAACAGATTGGTATTGATGAATCCTCCCCAGTTGTTGACGCGCTGGAAGTCAAAGCCGGTTTGTATACTTCTGTAATTGATCTTGTCGAGGTTGTTCTCGAAGTTGGAACCGTATTTCTGAACGGCTGTGAAGAAGTACATGCCCGTATCGAATCCTAATACGCCATATTTGGGGAAGGTGTTGATCAGCGTTTTGCTGAACCATGTTTTGTATTTGGTATAGAAGTCCGCCAGGTTATTGGCCATGTTATCCGCATAGAAGTTACTGTAGATATACGTATCCAGGGCATAGAAATCTTCCAGGCATTCCCGGGTGTAGGTCTGCCATTCCGGATAGCCGAACAGGCTGACCGTGTAGACCTCTTCCGATGTGTCCAGGAAGGTACGCAACGGAGACCGGAACTTATTCAGGGCATCTAATGAGCCGGACAGGGGAACAATTACATTCCGTTTGTCCTGGTTGAAGATCCTTTCCAGGTCTGTGGGGAATGTCGCTGCCTGATAGGTCAGTTCCTGCCAGGAGATGTTCCGTTGTTGCATTTCTGTTTTGAAGGCTTCGATAAACTCGGTTTTGTTTTCCCTGTCTTCTGTGTCTAACAGGATGATGTTGCTTTCCCGGAACAGCTCGCATCCGATCTGTGCCGCTTTGGAATAGAGGTAAGACTGGGGTGTGTTGACCTGAAATATATTAGCATTGGACAGGACATCATCGTTGCGGGAGGTGAAGGGGATCACATATTTGATGTTGTGTTCCTGGGCGAAGTTAGAGACCGGTCCAATCTGCTCGTTTTGCACGGCGCCGATGATTAGGTTGGCTTCCCGTAGCTCCTGTTGTTGCAGGATGTTGTTTAGTTTACCGGTTCCGTTGCCGGTGTCATAGACGGATAGTTCGATGGAGACACCCATGTTGCGCAGGCTGTCTACTGCTAACAGGATCCCTTCGTAATATTCAATGAAACGGGCGGTCGCATTCGGATTCGGGTCAGCCTCTTCCGTCATGAAAGGCAGCAGGAGTGCTACTTTGATCATATTCACCCGGTTGATCTGCTTTGGTGCGGAGAGCAGGGCGTTCACATCCCGTTCCCGTAGAGGGGTTCCCGGAGTTTGGGTGACCCGTTCTTCTGTGCGGACAGGGATTTGCAGGACCATGCCGGCTTTTACTCCGTCTTTTAACTGGGGATTCAGTTCCAGTAATTCCGCACTGGACACGTTGAACCGCCGGGTGATGCTATACATGGTTTCCCGCCGGGCTACGGTATACTCAATCGTTTTGGTTACGGTTTGGTATTCCGTCGTGGGAAGAGTTGCTATGGAGACGGCCGGTATACGGATCGTTTTGCCGATCGTGAATGTCTTAACAGACAAGCCTGGGTTTGCTTCGAGGATGCGGTTAGCCGGGACATCATATTTGATCGTCAGGGAGTAGAGGGTTTCCTGTGGCTGGATCGTGTGGAAAGTGTAATTTTCCTGTGGCGAATCAATGCCTCCGGAAGGTGCTGCATCCTGTTGCGGAATGCGGAGTTGTTCGCCTGCCCGGATACTTTCCCGGCTACCCGGATTCAGGCTGTAAATGTCCTCTACGGTTACTCCATACATGGTTGCGATGGAATAGACGGTCTGTCCCCGTTCGATGGTATGATAAAATATCTGGTCGCTGGATGCGTTATTATTAATAATGACCCGGTTGCTCTGTTGTGAATATACCTTAAAGCTACTAAAACTTAGGATAAAAGCGAATATATAGATATGAATTCTGTTCATTTTATGCCTTAATTATTTGCAGCAAAGATAGTGTATGTCATTATAAAATACTAATTTTGAAAGCTAATTAGGTTATATATATGCTAAAGAAAAAGTATAGGAGATGGATAGGAATAACCTGTATGTTATTGATTTTTGTAGGGGTACAAGCCCAATATACGGTAAAAGATTCTAAAAATACTCCACTGCTTGCCAAAGATGACACAAGTAACCGGATCCAGGTCTATCTGGTATATGGGACAGGGAATGTTGAAATAAGCTATACGTCTAACTCTACAAATCATCAATGGTATCGTTATAAGACCAAAGCACTGGAAGAGGAACCAATTTCCAGTGTGCAGCATGGAACTACTTCCACCGTACAGGCGGTTGAGGAGGACTATGGCTATTTTGTCAAAGAGGATGGCGTTCTGAGCCGGTATGTCTGGATCATCGACTACAGTAAATACGAGGCAAACCTTTCTTCAGTAGAGGTGGATGACCGGGGAGATCCCTGCCGGGCAGTTTATTTGAAAGGGGGGGAAAATATGCCTTCCCTTTCCTATCGGACTCCTTCCGGTGTAGCGGTGGAAATCGCGCGGGAATTTACGGTTTCCTACACCACGATGGAACAGCGGGAGGGGAGTAAATATTTTGTGGAGACTCCTGTTTCCGTGACTGTGGCAGACCCTTTTAACACAGCGTTGGACGCTCCGTTTTGTGACACCTCTTTTGAACTGAAAGGGGACCGGTTTGCGGAGCATTTTGGAGTAGGACACACCATTCGTTCTGAACAGTATCAGGCGGTGGCGCTGGTGGTAGACACCGATACGGAGATTACTTCCTATGAGGGGACGAATGTACTTCAGGAAGAGGAGTCCTATTCCGCGCCGGTAGAAGTTTCTTTTAAGGCGTATGGCAATGCTCCCGTGGCTTCGCTGTTCCGGTGGTCTATTTATGACCAGGAGGACCGGGAAATGACCAACCCGCTGATCAGCTACACCGGGGAAGAGGTGGACTACACATTTAACCGGGCGGGGACCTTTCTGGTGACGCTTAGTGTCACAGACCGGACCTCCCAGTGCAACATAGAGATCGATCCGATTGTTATCAGAGTAAGGGAGTCCCATCTGGATGTTCCGAATATCTTTACGCCAGGTACTTCACCGGGGGTGAATGATGAGTTTAAGGTGGTTTATAAATCTTTAATCAGTTTTAAGGGATGGATTTTTAACCGTTGGGGTGTTGAAGTGTTTCACTGGACAGACCCTTCGCAGGGATGGGATGGAAAGAAAGGAGGAAAATATGTGTCTCCGGGTGTCTATTTTTATGTCATTGAAGCGAAAGGTTCGGATGATTATAACTATAAGAAGACCGGACATATTAATATAATCAGACCTAAAAACGCAAAAGAATGAAAGTGACTAATCATAATATTATCAGCTTTTTAGCTGGTGGCGTCATCTGCCTGACGGCATGTATATCCATGAGCTCGAATGACTCGGAGAAGGTGAAAGAGGAACGTCCGCTGGTATCCGCGATGACTATTTCTCCTGAAATCCCGGCTTCTGTAAAGTTCTGTGGGGAAGATGTGGACATTACCCGTTATAATATGCGGGAGGGGA
>JAJQEE010000135.1:4583-6223 GCA_021201865.1 Tannerellaceae bacterium
ACCGGGAACTGACCGGTTTTACCTATCTTCACTCGACAACCATGTTGTATATCAAACGGGCGAACCGCTATTTCCCTGTGATTGAACCGATCCTGAAAGCAAATGGCATACCGGATGATTTTAAATATCTGGCCGTGATCGAGAGTAACTTAGATCCGCGCATCACTTCTTCTGCCAAAGCGGTGGGGATGTGGCAATTGCTGGAGGGGACTGCCCGTGATTTCGGACTGACCATCACGCCGACTGTGGATGAGCGGTGTCATGTGGAGAAAGCGACCGAGGCGGCCTGTAAGTATCTGAAGTCTGCCTATAACAAATATGGGAACTGGGTGAGTGTGGCTGCTTCCTATAATGCCGGCATGGGACGTATTTCCGGAGAGTTGACCCGGCAGGATGTGGAAACCTCGCTGGACCTGTGGCTGGTAGAAGAAACAACCCGGTATGTGTACCGGATCATGGCGATTAAACAGATTTTTGAGAACCCTTATAAATATGGATTTGTGTTAGGGCAGAGAACCTGTATAAACCTATTGCCGTGGATGAAGTCAATGTAACGGCGGATATAGAGGATTTAGCTACCTTTGCGAAAAGTTATAATATAACCTATGCTGACCTGAAGCGTTTCAATCCCTGGTTGAGGGACCGGAAGCTGGCGACAGGCGGCAAAACCTTGAAAATACAGATCCCGCAGAGCGTGGATATGTATTACAAAACCCCTAACACGTATGTGCATGATCCGCGTTGGGTGGTCAAATGAATAACAACTACGAAGAAATGACAAACAATAAGAAAGCATTGGAAGGTGGGCGCATCTCCGTGTTGGGAGCGCGCGTGCATAATTTAAAAAATATTGATATTGACATACCCCGTAATCAGTTGACTGTGATCACGGGCATGAGTGGAAGTGGCAAGTCTTCCCTCGCTTTTGACACTATTTTCGCAGAGGGACAACGGCGTTACATAGAGACCTTTTCGGCCTATGCCCGTCATTTTCTGGGAAGCATGGAACGTCCGGATGTGGATAAGATTACCGGATTGAGTCCTGTGATCTCCATAGAGCAGAAGACAACGAACCGGAACCCCCGTTCCACAGTCGGTACGACCACCGAGATTTATGACTTTTTCCGTCTGTTATATGCGAGGGCCGGGGAGGCCTATTCTTACCTGAGTGGGGAGAAAATGGTGAAGTACACCGAAGAGCAGACTTTGCGACTGATCCTGGAGCAATATAATGGGAAGAAGACTTATCTGCTGGCACCGTTGGTTCGTAACAGGAAAGGCCATTACCGGGAGCTTTTTGAACAGATTCGCAAGAAAGGATATATGAATGTCCGGGTGGACGGTGAACTGAAAGAGATTTTCCACGGCATGAAGCTGGATCGTTACAAGATGCATAATATTGAGGTGGTGATTGATAAATTAGTGGTTTCTCCTTCGGACGAACGCCGTTTGAAAGAGAGCCTGAAAACAGCGATGAAGCAGGGAGATGGCTTAGTGATGTTACTGGATGCGGACACAAATGAGGTGCGCCATTTCAGCCGCCGGCTGATGTGTCCTGCCACGGGGTTGTCTTACAGTGAGCCGGCCCCTCACAATTTATCTTTTAACTCTGCGGAGTGAGATTGTCCCATTTGTAAAGG
>JAJQEE010000106.1 GCA_021201865.1 Tannerellaceae bacterium
TATAGTTTTTGGGGGTGCTGTTGATTACGAGCCCTGTACTGCCGCCTTCTATGCGGCCCCACATGGGGACGCGCCGGGGGGGGGGTTGGGTGGCATTCCAATGGGCGCCGTCGCCGAGGCTCAATAGCAGCTCTTCTTCTATCTGGCTGCGGGGGGGTGCCTCTGACCAGCCAGGGGGTTTGTGTTATGGTGGCTGCGCTGTTGGCCAGTACGATAAAGGTGCTGTAGGTGCCTGGTTCAAGGGTGGCGGTAGTGGTGTAGAGGCGGTTGTTGGATGCATTGCGTACCAGTGCCGTTGCAGGGATAGATACGGTGCTGTGTAACTCCTCGGTATTACCTGGGGCTGAAACAAAGAGTAGGAGGGTCATTTCCTGTATGTCGCTTTCCTGTTCTCCGGTCATGGCGCGGGTAGCCAGTTCGACTGTTTTTGACCGGGGTAGTTCCAGTGACAATGTAAAGGTTCCTGTTGTCGTGTGTGTGGGCTGCCACTCGCCGTAGGAGTCGGTGCAGGCTGCCAGGGATAGTTGCAGAATGGTGGCAACCGTCCCGATTGTATATAGTATATTCTTATTCGTTTTCATAATACCATGCCATTTTAATAGTTATTATTTGCGTTTAATACAACGTACCGGAACTGCCGCGGCACGGTAACGGTCCTCTTCATCATTGCCGCCGGTTTCGTTATTTACCGAGGTCAATCCCTGCGTTGGATTTACGGGAGATACATTGGCGTTGTAAAATACAGCTCTTGCTTCATCTGTAAAAATCCCGCCCTCTCCATAAAAACCGCCCGCAGGGGTAAACATAACATCATGTGAAGGCGAGTTGTCCGTTCTCCTTTTACGGGAAAATCCCAGAATTTGATTTGTACCCGGGTCTCTGATAATGGTAGTGAACTCTGTCTGACGCCATAAGGAATGGGAGGTACCCTGGTTTTTACTATTCTGAAAAAAATAGGGAACTCTCCAACCGGCCGGGCAGGGGTCGAAGGGGGTTTTATTGTCTTCATAATCATTCCAGAGGAAGTTATTCTGGTAGGGTTCCTGCTGCATACCGGTGTACCAATCACCGAAGCCGGATTGGTTTGTATAATAGATGGCCGGGTTATCAATTGCGTTCAGAAGGTTGCTGACGGTGCCTGGTGCTACCGCTTGCCTGTTGTTCGGAATATGGTCCGGATGCAAGGGGTCTTTGCGCCCCCACTGGTAGTAGAAGCCGGTCGTGGTGGGATTGAGCAGATGCGCGTCTGTAAGGGCTCCGAGGTTGCGTTTCATAAAGTAAGCATCCTCTGTTTCCAGCCGGTCGGCGGTCCGCGTGTCGGGGTTGAAATCGGTGACCCAGATATGCCAGGTCCAGAGCCATGTAGATGCCCCCGGGCGTTTCACGCCTACTATTATATTACCACTTAATCCACCGGCAGGAATAGGTATTTCTACTTTTAATACATCTTCCAGGGCACTCGTTCCGGCGGGGTCCCTTTCTATGGAAAGATTTACCTGATAGTTCTGCAACGGGGTCCCGAGATTGGCCGGGTTGTAACATTCTGCCCTTAATGTTTCGGGGTCCAGTGCTATGTTTTGTTGGATTATATCCTCCATGGAGGTGTCTCCGGCTTCGCGTTCGCGTATCCAGAAGAGTTTGCGGATAGGGATACGTAATGTATGTGTTCCGGATGCCGGGGGATTTACAAGATAGGTGTTGGGGTCGTCTGTAATAGCGGATACCATGAATGGAACCGGTTCCTGTATAAGCCCACGCTGGTCACGCAGGTAGAAGGTGGCTTTGCGTCCGGCTCGTCCTACACCGTTTATATAGGTTCCGGGTGTGGCAGGGTGGGTAGTATAGGTCAGCCTCGTACCGGTCACGATATTATTCCCTCCGGTGAATCCCGGGTTGGTAGAGGAGGCAAACGCATTTTCGGTATTGTCAATACTTTCTACGATGAATGGGGTGTTGGCCAGCACATCAAATTCATATGTCCTGTCTAAATAGGAGAGCCGCCGGAAATTCCGGGAGATGATGGCTATGTGCTGATGGTTGAGGTAGATGGTTTTGCTGATGCTTTTGGTGTTATCCGCGGGGTCGGTCACGGTGAAGGTGACCCAACTGGCGTGTTGCAGGAAGGGGTTCCCAAATAGTTCGCTCACTTCTTCTTCGGTGAATGGTTCCGGCTCAATGGTGTATTCTTTCCTGCCGGTGGGGTCGGTGAGCACGCCGGTGGTGATGCGTTCGGTTCCGGCTTTGAAGTCGAAATAGTCGTCGCCTACCAGGGTGGTACTTACTTCGCATTTGAAAGGTACACCTTGTTGGTCGGTTCCGTAGGGTGCCCAGCGTACGCGGAAGGCTTTTTGTTCGTAGGGTTGGTCGTTGCCGTAGAAGTCATAAAAGATGATTTCTTCGAGGGGATTGCCGTCGAGGTCTTCAATGTGTAGTTCTATTTCCCGGTTGGGGGTTTGGGTGACGGTGACGATGAAGTCGATGAGCCGTCCTACCCTCAGGTGTATCTCTGCACTACGGGGGCACCGGTTGTGTTTTCTTCGAGCAGGATGGAGATGGTTTTTTCCTGTTGTTGGGGGCCGGTGCGGTCTCCCGGTACTATTTGTATCCAGCCGTTATCCATGTTAATGGGTGCGCCGTCACCGGGTCCGGTGATGCGGTCGATCACCCAGCCTTCTTCGTAATTGGTCTGGATGGTGAGTTTGTTGCTGAAACTATTAGCGTCTTTGGGTTCTCTGTCGAGTTCGAAGTTGCTTTGGTTTACTTTGAGGAAGTAGCGTCCTTCGATGATGATATCGCTCATGTCGGAGTCGTTCCATTCCATGACTTCGAATTCGAGTCCGGCTTCTCCGGTCATGGAGAGGATGACAATTTCGTAGGAGTGGTTCCTGAGGAGGCCGATGGGCTGGCGGGTGCCATCTTCCCGGGTGAGCTGGAAGTCGATGCGGTAATCTTCTTCGGGTTCATCGTTGTAGGAACAGGTTAGTTCGAGCCAGGCGTATTCGTCGTCTTCCCGTCCCTGGGGGTCATATCCTTCCATGGTGTAGATGGTGTTGAGGCATTCGTTGCCGTTGTCAATTGCTGTGCCGGTGTATTCCCATGGGGTGGCGAGGAGGCCGGGGTCGGGTACTCCGTTTACCAGGGGTAGGGAGGGGGCGATGGCGCGTATGTAGCCGGTGGCGGCGGTGTCGAGGTTGGTTTCTGCCGGTAGGACCAGTCCGCGGCTGCTGGGGTTGTGGAGGCGGATGGTGCTTATTTTAATGTTGTCTTTTACGGGATCGGCTACGGTGACGTTGATGCGTGCGTGCATGCGGAGCATGACAATGGGTTCAGTGTGGGTGTAGTTTCCGTTTACCTGGATGTAGCCGGGGGTTGCTCCTGTCATGGGGAAGCCGCCGGTGGTGGTGTGGGTGGCGATGTCCCATGGGGTTTGCATGGTGTGCAAGAGGGTGCTTTCAATGGTGGACAGGGTTTTTCCCAAGGGGGGGATCGGCGGTTATTTTACCGGCTACGTTGGCGAGGAACATGAGGCGGTAGTAGCCGGTTGGCAGGGTGGCTGTCAGGGTGTATTGGGCATTTTCGGTGTTGGGCACGGGTGTGGGCACGAGGTTTTCGATTACGCGTTCGCGCAGGGGGTCGCCGGAGGGGGTCGGTGTAAAGACCAGCAGGGTGAGGTTGCTGATGAGGCGTTCTTCTTCCTGGGTGAGGCCGGTGCCGGGGGCTGCGGCGGCGGCGCGTGGCATTTGCAGGGAGAAGGTTACCTGTGGGTCTTGTGGGGTGGGGGTGGGCCTTTCTATTTCGTCGTTCACGCAGGATACGGCGAGGAGGGTCGCTATGGCGAGCAGGCTGGTGTATGTATATTTTGCTTTCATATTGATCGTTTTTTAATGTTTACATGTCTTCTCCTGTGGTGATGAGGAACCAGTCGTCTACGATGAGGTCGACGATGGTGTATCCTTCTCCTATGCGGATCTTTATTTCGAAGTAGTCGTGTAGTTCAAGTTTTTCGTTGGTGTCGTAGAGGTAGACGCCGTTTTTCTCTACCTTGGCTAATAGTTGGGGTACGTCCAGTATTTGTGTGTAGTGGGTCCCTTTGCTTTCAAACCTGAGGTGGAGCTTGAGGTTGCCGTCTGCGTGTAGGCGCATGGTTTTGTGATGGTCTACGAGGTTGGTTCCGCCGTTTTGCCAGGTGGTACTGTAGGGTTGGTAGTAGACCGGGGTGTGGGGCGGGATGGTGTAGTTCCATTTGTAACGGGCGTTTTCGCCAACGAGGTAGCTGCTGTAGCCGGTGAGGCTGTTGGCAGCTTCCCGGTTGGTGAATTCTACGGTTAGTTTGATGGTGTTGGTGTGTTTGGACATGGGCACGGTGTGCTGGATGGTGTGGTCGTTGTTGTTTTTAAAGTCCAGGTTGTAGATACCGTGGTAGGAGTCGGTCACGGTGTAGTCTACCCAGCGTTGGTTGTTGTATTTTATTTCGGCAAGGAATGTTTCTTTCTCTGTTTTGGCGTTTAGGGAAAGGGGGGTGCCGGTATGGTAGTTGACGAGGGCTACCACGGTGTAGGTTCCGGGTTGTGGAATATCGTTTGTGAGGTTGATCCTCCAGCTACTGGCGGCGAGTTGGTTGCTTGTGTAGGTGAGGTCGTACGCAAGTTCTCCTGCCGGGTCGTAGAGTAGGAGTTCGAGTTCTTTCGCGATTTCTGGGAAGTGGTAGTCCGGATTGATGCATTCAAAGGCCAGGAAGACTTCGTAGCAATCGCTTTGGTCTTGCCGGATACAGCCTGCGAGGGTGGTGACCAGGCAGATGGCTGTGATAAGTTGTGTATATAGGTTCCTTTTCATGTTGTTTCCGGTTTATGGAGAGGTTTAGTCGAAGGGGATTTTTAATCCCCGCCTGCTGAGTATCAGAATCTCCGGATCCTGTATAGATACAATCCATTGATATACCAACAAATAGGTATTTTTTAGCGGATTAAAAATCCTTATACCTCACAGGCGGGGATCGGGAGATCCCCTTCAACTAACGTCTCTCTTTCTCAAATTATTAATCTAATCTCAGCGGCTCTGTCTCAGGGCGGCTTTTATCATAGGTCTTCTCCTTGCTCTACTTTGAACCATTCGAGTACTTTGACTTCGATTTGTACGTCGGTATCGGTAGGGTCGATCGGTTCTTCGGGGTCGACTTCGTCATCTGGTTCACCGAGGTTGAAGATGTTGTTTACGTTGATTTCGTAGTAGTGGTTACGGATCACGCAGCATTGGCGTTCGGTGCCGATTTCCCGTGGGTCGCGTACCGGGAATTTGTAGTACATGACGCCTCCTTTGTATGATTTAACATCGGTAACACCTGATATGCCGGAGGGGTCTCCGTCGAAGATCAGCCGTTCTCCGTTGTATAGACCTGACCAGAAGTCTGCGTTAACTCCGAGCCCATTGGCCATGGGTGTGGTAGGTGCAGTGGTGTGGTCGTATACTTCATTGGGGCCGGTGGTGTATTCGATCCGGAATTGGATGTAGGTGGTGTTGCCGTAGAAGAGGTGTTCTTCGTTTACGTTTTCACTTGTCATTTTTTTGCGTTGTGTTTTCTATTGCATAGTAGTGTGTTGTAGGTGAGGGGGTAAGTTCATCCGGTCCCCAGAAATAGTCTACGAATTTGTCGCTGGGGGTGCCTGATGTTCCGGGTCCGAGGTCGTGCACGGCGCTGAAATAGCGGAGGCCTGTTGTGGGTGGATAGTTGCCTGAGCCGTCGAGTTGTCCTACGAGGTAGTATTCAACGGGTACGCTGCGCAGGCGGTAGGCGGCGTTAGCGAATGATCCTGTAAGTGGGCTGGTGCCTGGTACGGTTTCTTTTTTGATGTCTACCAACCGTATTTTGGCAACGGCGCGTCCTACTTCAAGCTTGATGGGTACGGGTTCTCCTCCGTATTTGTTTCCTTCTATGTTACGTAGGTTGCCGCGTTCGTTGTGGTCGCCTCTCCAAAGGGTACCGATGGCCATGGCGTCAAAGTCGGCAGCAGGTTTGGGCCTGTTTTTGTCGAAGTCTACCTGGATTTTTTGTGTTTCCATGTCTACCATGTTTTGTGCCTGGCTAACCGGTCTGGTTTGTCCGTTGGAGAAGATGTAGAAGTATTTATCTCCGTCGGGTACTTTGAAGATGTCGGTTTTCAGTGTGAGCGGGTCTAACGGGAGGGCGGCTTCCTGGTACTCGAAGGCTCCGTTTTTGTCATAGACGTAGACGGAGAGGGTAGATGCCAGTTGGGTTTCACCTGCTTCTGTGGGTTCGGTGCCGTTGTAGGCCCGGGTCTCGATGCTGTTGTCTACTACGGTAATCCGTACGCCGGTTTCGCCTGGTTTAGGGATACCTGGTCCGTCTGTTTTGTCGTTGTCGCTGCATGATGTTGTCATCGCGCCGGCGATCAGTAGAGTAGCTACTGATAGAGATAGGAATTTTTTCATGTTTTTAATTTTTAAAAGATGAGTAAAAAAAGCATTTTTTTAATAGGCTTTTTGGTGCTTAAGTAGTATATCCATATATTTAATGTTTAAATTATTATTTATTCAAGGCGTTTTTATTTTTTTGGCATTCTTTGTTGTTGAGATAAAGGTATATTTCTATAGAATAAAAATCAAGTCAGAAAGAGTGGATTAATAGAGTCACTTTTTATGATTTTTGAGGAATTAGCTTCTGGTTAAACAGGTTTAGTCGTTTTTTATTCAGTAGGTTTAACGGTTGTTTTACCTCGCTTAAATAAAAAGGCAAATAATTTCCAAGATAATAGCGGAGGTTAACAAAGTGTAGAGTCCTCAAAGATAGCAGGCTGATTTTGATAGTATAAGATAGTCCCATACATTCGCTGGAACCGGGAAGGTCCTAAAAATATAAGGTAGATATATATATATATTATTGAGACATCTATTTCCCTATCTCTCTTTTCGGGATTATATGGTTTATTGATAGGGAGTTATCTTAGTTTAAAGGAGATGTCTGCTGGGTAATTTTATCCAGTAAGAGATAGAATAGAATGAAATAAAAAGCCTGTCAATCTTTTGATTGACAGGCTTTTGGCGGTATGGACGGGACTCGAACCCGCGACCCCCTGCGTGACAGGCAGGTATTCTAACCAGCTGAACTACCACACCATTTTGTTTTGCGAATCTTTCGCTTTGCATTTCCTCTGAATTGCGATGCAAAGATAGAGCGTTTGTTTGGAATTTGCAAGAGCACTGATGAAATATTTTTTCTGATTGGGATGGTTTGTCAGGAAAAAGGTTGAGTATCAATTTTGTTGAAGTTGAATTTTTTTGTTTTTTACCGGAGAAGAAAGCAAACGCCCGGTAAATTTTACCGGGCGTTATAATCAAACCAAAAACTATTTATTATATGAGTTTAAAAGTGTACTGACATCACGTCAGGAAGACATATTCAAACACGTGACACATACGCTTCATTGCCATTTATAAACCAAACAATCTTTTTTCTGCAAGATACGTTTCAGGAAAGAGAAAGTCAAGTAAAATAGCCACCCTTGGAATTATGTATCTCAAAAGATATATTTTCCTGTTTTTGAAGATTTGGATATATGCATCTCTTGCTGTATCTTTATCTTTCTGAAACTTAAATCAATTCTCATATGAAACGACTGTTAGCCTTTTTGATCTGTTGGTGTGTTTTACCCACAGTCTTATTTGCACAAACCGAAGAGAAAACGGTAGATGACATTTTACCGGTAAGAGGTCTTGCGATCGCAGCGCCGATGGTGGGGGAGATGGATCTGTTTGTCCGGTTTATTGAAGAAGAACTGGCTCCTGCCCGGTTCAACCTATTGATTCTTCGTGTGGACTGGAATTATGCGTATGAATCCCATCCGGAACTGAGAGATCCGGATCCGTTGACCCGTGCGGATGTGAAACGTTTAGCGGAAGTCTGCCGTAAACATGGTATACAGGTGGCTCCACAAATTAATCTGTTAGGACATCAGTCCTGGGCGGAAACTACGTATGCACTCTTACGTGAGTATCCCCAATTTGATGAAACCCCGCATGTGGATACAAAGAATTATGCTCCCTGGCCCAATGCAGACGGACTTTATTGTAAAAGTTATTATCCGTTGCATCCGGAGGTTCATGGAGTCGTGTTTGCTTTGGTAGATGAGTTGATGGATGCTTTTGAAACTAATCTGTTTCATGCAGGTATGGATGAGGTCTTTTATATCGGGGACGAGAAATGTCCGCGTTGCTATGGAAGGGATAAAGCCGAATTATTTGCCGGAGAGGTTACTAAGATTCAGAATCATCTGGCTTTGAAAGGAGGCCGTTTAATGATCTGGGGAGACCGTCTGATTGATGGAAAAACAACCGGCTTAGGTGAATGGGAAGCCAGTATGAACAATACTTACCGGGCGATTGATATAATCCCGAAAGAGGTATTTATCTGTGACTGGCATTATGAACGGGCGGATCTCACATCTGTTTATTTCGCGCTGAAAGGGTTTGATGTGGCAACTTGTCCCTGGCGTAGTCCGGAACTGGCTGTGCAACAAATGGAAGATATGATCCGTTTCCGGAATCAATCCCATCCGGTTATGGGGAAACATTTCCGGGGTATTATTAATACGGTATGGTCTCCGGCCGGCTCTTTCCTACGAAACTATTATGATCCGGCAACTTATACCACAGAAGGTTTGTCGGATGCTAAAACAGTGAAGAGGATGATTGAAGAATATAAGCGAATGCTGTAAGATTTTTCTTTTGCATCCTGAGCTCTTCTAATCGTTGTTTTCTGTTTTTTATTACCAATTATATCTTTCTGTAAACTATTTATTATTGGATGATGATCTTTTTGAAAAGTGTGGCTGAGTATATGACCGGAGAAATCCCAGGGGAAGGAAAAAAAGAAAATAAGCATTCGAATAGAAGGGAGGATAAACTGAATTAAGGTAAGTTTATGGTAAATACAGTGCCTCTTCCGGTTATACTTTCCACATGAATAGTTCCTCCATGTTTTTCAACAATGGTCTTCACATAATATAAACCAATGCCATAACCTTTTGCATTTTGTCTGTTCCCTTGTGGAACCCGGTAGAACTTGTCAAACAGGTATTTTTGTTTGTCCGGGGGAATTCCGATTCCGTTATCCCTGACTGTAAAGATGGAGGACCCGTTTTCTTTGCGTACCTGTATGTGAATGGACACACTATCAGTAGAGTATTTGATAGCATTGTCTATCAGGTTACTCATGACATGATTAAAATGAGTCTTGTCTGCCACTATGGTCAGGTTTTCAGGATCCATATGGATTTGTATGACCACTTCTTTCTTTGCTTTTATCCGGTGGGTTTCTGACAGGGTTTCCAACATTTCTCTGACCTGTATTTCTTCTCTTTTCAGAGTTAGTTTTGTACGTCGTTCCATACTCATGGACAGGATTTGTTCTACCAGGCCACTCAACTTTTCCAGTTGTTCTTTACATATATATAGGTATCGTTCCCGCTTTTCTTTGTTTTCTCCCTGTCCGAAATTGACTAACGCGTCGGTTGCCGAATAGGCTACTGCGATAGGGGTCTTTAACTCATGGGTCATATTGTTGGTGAAATCTTCTTTCATCTCTTCTAACGTTTTGAGTTGGAAGATGGTCCGAATGAGATACCAGAAAGAAAAAGAGAGAAATAAGATCAGGATCAGGGTGAAGGTTAAGGAACCGATCATCGTATGTAGGACACTTTTCATTAGTGGTTCTATATAGATACGATATCCCCGGGGGACCGTTTGGTCAAAGACCCAGTCATATATATCGGCCCTCCCGGAGTTATCTGAAAGAATGACCTGTCCGATGATGCTATCCGTTGCCAGATGAATATGTTCTACCCGGTATAGTTTAGAATGGATTTTTCTTTCCTGTAAACATGAATCCAGTGCATGGTAAAAGAAAGTAAGATTGGGTCTGGCGATGGAGTCTATGGCCTCATGTAAGGCCTCTTTTACGATGAAGTTCATCCGGTTGAGTACATCCAACGATGTCTTCCGGATCTGTTCGGCACTATGTAGGGTGTCCCCTTTAAGCACTATCTTTTTCTTATTTTTATAGACGATCTCATTACTGGGGTTTAAGTCGAGGGAATTGGATATTTCTATATAGCCCCCTTCTTTGAGGGAATCCGGAATATGATCCAGACTGTCCACCCGGTGTTGTAATTCATGCAGGTCTGCTATTTCCAGACATTCTATGATGCTTCGCTCTAATTGTATATTTACTGTGTCATAGAGGTTCTTCATAAAAAGTATTTGCAACAGAAATATAAGGGATAGAAAACTTAGGATGAAAACAGCTACATACTTAAAATTCGATCTCATATCTATTCAATTAAATATAAAACAAATATAGAGAGAAAAACGATATCGCGGGAGATCTGTTAAGACTCGGTAAGACTTCTTATGATGAAGGAATATAAAAAAGAGCTATCCGGACCGGATACCTCTTTTTTCTTATTGTATAAAGATGAAAAACTGAATCAATACAAATACAGTTCCCGCATTCTGTCGATATCCACATCGAGTACTTCCGTCAGGTAAGTTTCCACATCACCGTATTGAGTGATGATGGAGTCAATGGCTGTCTGTAAGTATTTTGCTTTTACTTCGATCAGTGCACGCAGGAAAGGGAACATCTGGATATATATGCCGTATTTGTCTTCCAGATAGATATTCGATACCAGGTAATCATTCATACAAGTTTCCTGATCTACTCCCAGTGCAGTCAGGAATAGAAAACTGGCGTATCCGGTACGGTCTTTCCCTGCTGTACAGTGATAGATTAAAGGAGTTTTCTCCGGATTCTGTAGTAAAGCAAAGAAAGCTTTATATTGAGCGATCCATCTGGGATCATTCACTAATTGAGTGTTAATATCCACCATCGTTGCATCTGCTTCTTCCTCAGTCAGGCTCAGAATCTGTTCTACGGGCAGGTCAGACAGACTTCCCGGAGTGATACAAAGTTCGATCCGTTCTTTTACGGAGTCAGGGATTCGGTCCGGCGCTTCGCTGATCTCTGACTCAGAACGGAAATCAACGATTGTTGTTAACGGAAGACTGCTCAGATAAGTCATATCTGCATCTGTCAGACTTTTTAGTTCATCGGATCGGAATACCTGTCCCCAGCGGGTGTAGCGTCCGTCTTTCGTGCGGAAACCTCCCATATCACGGAAATTATATCCTCCTGTCATGGGCAACTGGCGTTCTGCCAGGATTGCTTTTCCGTCCGGCGTTTCCAACAGGAAGTAGCTACGGGTATCTGTTGGAACAGAGAGGGTGAAAGAGCCGGATTTGCTGCCTTTGGCAATGGGTTCGGACAGATCGATCTGCTGATCGGAAGAACCACCATACAGTTTCCATTCGGAAGCGTCGGTAAGCGTTAGGGTGGCTGTTTTTGTTTTTTTATCTCTGGTGACGGATACTTTTGTTAACATATTAGTTCCGGAGAACTCAATTTCCGGATTTTTAGTGTCATCATCATTACAAGCAGTAGTCAGACCTATGAATAAACTGATCGCTACCAGGTAGTTTGTTTTCATACTTTTTTGTTTAGGTACAGGGGGCAAAGGTAGAAATAAATCGGATGTAGCGGTTTGTTTCTTTTAAAATATAGTCCGGACCTTTCGGGATGATTCTATCCGGTCATTAAACTTTTTTCTTTTTTAGCAGGTTATACTCCCATAAATCAGGAGGTTTAGTTATGAATACATTAAAAAATATATTAATAGGGGTTGGAGTGATCGCTATTGTTTTGTTTATTGTGCTTTTAGTAATCGGGGTGAAAGTGGTTTCTACCGTATTAGTGTATGTGGTGGGAGCTATTGCTATTATTGCTTTGATTATTTTTGCTGTTTTTTATCTGGGTAAATTGTTTGGCAGAAAGTCTTCAGACGATTGACCGGACGGTCAGCGAGTGGCTCTCAGCTTGCGATGACGGAAAGAAAAACGTTTTTTATACCAGATCAGCATTCCGGTTATGGGTAAAGAGGCTCCGGTAAGACTGGCCAGAAAGACGATAATCTTACTCCAGATGCCAAAGATCCGGCCATCGTGTAACTCCAGGTTCATTCTTCGTAGTTTGTCCGGAGCAGATGCTTCTTTGTATTTTCCGGCATACGGTCCTGATCCTTCTAAAGGTTGCAGCGTGTACTGATCAAAAAAGAGATTATCTGTCCGGTAATAGGAGCGGCGGACATGTTCAAGGCTTACCCGGAATACGGCACTTTCATTGTAAGGTAGAACAATGTAAAGTGTTTTTGCCCCTGGTTCTTCCTGGCGTAGCTGTTGATACAGTTTATCCAAAGGTTCCTGTAAAGCCTTTGTTATCTGTAAGGTATCCGATTGAGGCAGTGTATAGGGTTTTAATTCTTTTCCTCCGGATGTAATGTAATAAAGCCCTGTGCTATACCACTGGAAACTCCATACCAGCCCGGTCAGGCAAAGCATGCAAAGAATGATCATCGCATAGGCTCCTAACACATGATGCAAGTCGAAATTGAGCCGCCAGAAAGAACTTCCTTTTTTGATTGTGAAGGACCTCCGGATCGTCTTTCTGCTCCAGTACTTAGGCCACCAGAGCATCATTCCGGTAACTAATGTAATCAAAAACAGGATCACACAGGTACCTACAACCGGCCGGCCTATCTCCCGGGGCAACCACAAATAGCGGTGTCCATTCAGGATAAAGGAAAAGAACTCAAAGTCTCCCGTCTTCCTGTGAATCACTTTAAGTACTTCGCCGTCGTAAGGATTGATATATACATGACTTGCTTTTTGTCCCCAGATGATGTAGTCTACCATGATGGCGTCTGTGGATTCACCATACGTGACAGCCGTTGCTTTCATCTCCGGAATTTCCTGGTCAGCAATGGCTATTGCCTGCGTAGGTAACAGCATTTCCTGTTGCTGTGCCGTAACAAATTTCCACGGTTGGCGAAGATCGTTGATCTCATCTTTAAATATATAAAGGCAACCGGTGATACAGACAATAGAGACTACTATTCCCGAAATAAGCCCTAAATAAAGATGAAGTGCCAGGAAAATCTTCCGAACCGTTTGATGCATGTTATTTTATTAATCGAGTTTGAAGAGACCACCGACAAAGGTAGTGGAAATTTTGGCTCCTCTTACTGCTGTTGCTGTTTGCGGATCAATCTGATAAATAAAAGTACCTTCTGAAGTGGTTACCGGGAAATACACATATCCTTTATCTACCATTGCGGTAAAACGGCGTCCTCCGTTTCCATTATGAACGGGAATCTCTGATATGTCTGTAATGGTCTGGTTATTCAGATCGATCATACAACATTTCAGGTCACGATCTGTCCATCTGTCCGCATTGGTTTGGTTCTCAACGGTGCTCACTTCGGCAAAGACAAGCCCGTTACCAATGTATTTGATATGTGCAGGTTTTAAACCTCCCGACCTGGCTTCAAAGTCAAAATGGTACTCATCAAAAGCGGTTGTTCCCTTCGGGATACGCAGGAAACCTGCGTTTTTGGTACTTTGAGAATACCCGTTTGCCTGTGATAAGTTAGACATAATATACAGATCTCCGTTCTCTACCTGGAAAATACCGTTATGGGCATACCAGGATCCGGCCGGACCTGTACGGGTATCCTTGATCAGGGTATGGAATGTCATTTCCGGATAGTCATAAACTGCTACATAGGTTGTATCGGTGTATGGCGTTTCAAAATCTGTTGGATTCATACCAAAATAGGTCATGTAAACTTTTCCTTCACTGTAAGCCAGTCCGGTGATACTGGGCCATTCGAGGTCCGATATCGGTAGAATAGAGGTCGTCTGTTTTTTTTGTGATAGAGGCTGAGGGAATATCTACCGAATAGAATGTCATCAGGTCTCCGCTTTCCGCATTATCCGGTATTTCTACTCCTAACATGGTGTTGGAAGTGATCTGGGTAAAAGCCCGTAAAGAGTTGTCAAATACGAAATCCCCGGTTTCCTGTAAATAGCCGGCTGCATTCCGGGTAACCGCTTTAGCACTGGTTACTCCTAAACCGCCTACGCAAAAGATCGTTTGATTACCCTGTTCATAATCATGGAACCCGTTTTGTTCGATCCCTTTACCCACAGCATTAATTGTACCTTCCATCAGGTTATCTGCCATCACAACATAGTAGGTTGTGGTTCCACTGGAGGTAATTCCCAGACTCACTACATAGGGAGAGAAGGGCACTTCTTCAATTGCGTAGGATTCGACTTCACATCCGGTAGTCAGGAACAAGCCTGTAACAATTAGGATAGACCATAGGATTGACTTATATATTTTCATTTTTTATTCGATTGGTGATGAGACAATATTAGTATTTGAAGAAATAACGGAATTTCACGTTAAACGCTCTTCCCGGTTTTTGCAGGCGGTAATTATCATACAGCTTCTCGTTGGTGAAGTTAGTACATTCCAGGACGACACTATATTTACCGCTATCCATGGTATATCCTAACGCAAGGTCATGGGATATCTGCTGAGGAATCATTTTCTTACTACCGGACGCTCCCAGTCCTGGGAAAGACAGATAATATTTCTTTACATAATCGAGAGAGTAGTCTAATGACAACTCTGTATTTTTCATTCCTATATCCGGCAGACGGAAACCCAATTCTCCGTTACCAAATAGGTAGGGGATATTCGGGAGACGTTCCTTATAGGTAATGTTTTCTGTAATACCTTCCCCTACATAGCTATTGTTATTCTCTTCAAACTCCTGATTGTCGGTAATGTACTGATAGGTGAAATTCACTCCGGCATGAATGATATTGTTCCAGTGATATTTCATCCCTGCTTCCACGCCCCGGGTCAGTACTTTACCGATGTTTTCATATCCAGTAGTCGGATTGGATGTCAGGCTGACTGCTTTTAGTATAAAATCTTTGGTGTTCCTGTAAATAAAGTTTCCTTCTAAGAAGAAGGTATGTTTATAGATCTTTTGTTCAAAAGTAGCGCCGATATTTACATTGTGGCTGCTTTCCGGCTTCAGGTCCGGATTCCGTTGCTGGATTAGTCCGTCACCGAACATCTCATTGCTTTCCGGCAAACGGTAGGCCTGTTCATAAGAGACTTTAGTCTGCAATTTCGGCAGGACAAAATAGGTGAATGCGCCTCCGTAACCCATATTGATTTTCGACTCTTCAATTTTTTCCAGCCGGGCTGTCCCTGTAAATTCGTCTAATCGTTTATAGGTACTACTATTTGTTCTATACCGTTTCACAAATAGATGCGTACTCCAACGGTCATAATTGATCTGATAACCTAATCCTGTAATGTTTTTAGTCAACTGTTGAGGGATTTTATTCGATTCATTCCCGGGATCTACTTTGTCATGGATCTTCCGGTTCATGTTAGAGTACACATGGTTCAACGTAATCGATTGATGATAGTTGATCATATAACTCACATTTGCGTTAACCATCCATTCCCGGTTCCGGATTTTGGAATCGGTATAGGATTTTTCCCCTTTCCCACTGGCCGGGATCCATTCACCCAGCCAGTTATAGATGCGGGATACAGTGTCTATGTTAAACGTGTTGACATGACTATAGGCTCCATAGGCTGAGAAAGAAAGTCCTTCCACAAAAAGGTCTTCTTTTTTTGTATCGCAGAGAAGGGATCAGAGACTCACTTTTGGCTTTCACCCCTCCATAGACTGCATCCATCGTTGCTCCGGTCTGTACATCTTTATCATTTTTGGAAATAATAATACCCGCTAACAGATAATCTGCATAGGATTTATTGGTGAGACCGGTTTCCATTTTAAGACCACCTGCTTCGTAATCGTCATGGAAACGTTTTACCCAACGGTCATCGATCTTTTTGTTGGTTTTCAGATCAATCACTGGCGCATATACTTTATAATTATTATCCGAATAATTATAAAAAGCATTGGCCCGAACTGTAAAACCTGAGTTTATATCCGTGTAAGCTCCGTTAAGTGAAATTCTGTGTGTATTGAAAGAACCTACTGAATAAGAAGCATCTAAAAAGTTGGCATCTTTACGACTGATAATGTTGACTGCACCTCCTAAAGCATCACTACCCAACCCTACCGGCAGAACTCCTTTGTAAACTTCTACCCGCTCTGCCATATTTACGGAAATGTTACTCAGGTTAAAAGAGGAACCGAAATTATCCATCGGTATACCGTCCAGAAAGAATTTAACCTGGTTCCCGGAGAATCCGTTCAGACTGAAGTTATAGTTGGAACCCACACCACCGTCTTCCCGTATGCGGACACTGGATATGTTATTCATCAGTTTGTTTAAAGGAGCCGTTGTGGCATAAGCCTTTTTAATATCCAGCACCGTGATCGCATAGGCCTGTTCCTGTTGTCTACGGGCTTCACTTTTCCCGTTGATCACTACTTCATTCAACTCCACCGTGTCATCAACAATAATATCTGCCACGATCACTTCTTTGTTTGTCAGAACCTGTACTTGTTGACGGGTGGTTTTTACCCCGATACCGGAGATCACGATGGTTTGATCCCCAACGGGACAATTTTCCAGTTTATAGAATCCTTTCTCATCGGTATAATCACCGATGGTCGTACCGTGTATAAAGACTGCAACCGGATAGAGTGGGTTCTTGTCCAAATCAAGAATACGTCCTTTAATCGTACCTTTATTATCCTGTATTGTTGCATGAGTGGGTAATAGATTGGAAATCAAAAAAAAGCAAGAAAGAAAGAAAAGGGTAAACAGTTTACTTTTCATTATCAGTAGTTATTGTTTTTTGCCGCCACAAAAGTAGAGCTCTCAATCTGCACAGGCAATCACTTGATATAGGTATTTGAGAAAAGAATAATACCTGTATATAGGTACAGGGGCTTTTACGGAACAAAGCCAGGAACCTTCCTGTTTAAAGAGGTAATGATACATATAAATGTTTAAAAGGAACAGACATGAAAATAGAAGATCTATACCAGATGGTATTATCCAAACTGGGGCATATAAAAGAAGATGAAAGTAAATTATCCAGGGTTTTTATTTTACTGGAGCAGATGGATGTTGATGGAGGAGAAGAGGAGATTGTCGGTGTTGATGTGGAAGATGGAGAAGAGTACCGGAGTCTGGTCATGCAGATAGCTGATGCGTTGAATGACGGATTTGTATGCTTTGTTAATCCGCAAACACTGGAAATGGAACCGGTTGATTGTAAAGGCTACTATGATGCTATCGAGATCGCAGAGCAAAATGAAGATATGATGGATGAGTATGACCTTGATTTTACCAAATGGGATGGCTATATCCGTCTGCAGCCGTTTGGCCGGGAAGAACTACGTACGGCGATGGGAAAATTTGCTCTGGAGATTGATGATCCGAAGCTGGCAGAGAAATTGCAAAATGCTCTTGAGGCAAACAAACCTCTTCGCAAAATGTTGGATATGATCCGTGACGCGGACAAATGGCTTGTTTGGCAGGTTTTCAAGAAACAGGAGATCATTAACTATGTAAAAGGCGAATTGGCAGATACAGATCTGCCAATGTAGCCTTCTTTTTTACTTACAGGCGGATAATTTTGTGGAGAGGGTTTCCCGGATATTCCCACTGGTTCACCAATTGGTAAGCAATATCAATTCTGTTGTGTTCACGGAGTAGGTCAAAGCCTGTTTTAAAGGCATATTTATTTGTAAAATAGGGCTTTATAATTACTTCTTTATGATTTGTTGACCACAGGACTTTTCTTTTACCCCTGAAAAGGCCTGAGGTTTTTTATGGCCGGCCTTTGTGTATTGTGTTGAAAATATAGCCAGGATTATGAAAACAAAGCAGTGAAAAAATGAGAGACTTTTTTTACTTTTACAGGAATTTTAAAAGTATGATCACCATGGCTACACTTGAACTAATACATGCAGGGAAAGAAAATATCCCCGATATTCAGGCCATCTCAAATATTGTCTGGCCTGTCACCTTTTGTGAGATCCTTTCTCCGAAGCAGATTCGTTATATGATGAGTATGATGTATAGTACAGAGGCTATTACTCAGCAAATAGAAGAACTGAGCCATCATTATCTTTTAGTGAAAGAAGGAGATGATTTTTTAGGATATCTTTCCTATGAGTTTGATTATAAAGGAAAAGGCTGGACTAAGATCCATAAAATCTATGTGCTTCCGGACACCCAGGGAAAAGGTGTGGGCCGTTTCTTTATAGGAGAGGTCACAAAGATCGCCCAGGCCCATGGTGATACGGAGCTGTCCCTGAATGTGAATCGCTTCAATAAAGCCATAGACTTTTATAAAAAAGTGGGCTTCGAGGTGATCGGTAGTGAGGATATTGATATCGGAAACGGTTTTCTGATGGAAGATTATATCATGAATAAGAAAATCTCCTCATTATAATTCCATTTTCATCCGGATCATATGTAAACAGGGGATTCCGTTCTCTACAATAGGATGCGGGCAGTACCATTTAAAGAAATCCACATCTACCCCATAGATCTGGAAACCGCATTTCTGATAGAGTGCCAGTTGACCGATCCCGGCATTTCCGGTTCCCACTTCGATGATCCTATACCCATGCGTACGGGCCGTCTCAATCGCATGGAGAACTAATTGTTTACCAATTCCTTTTCCCTGCTGGCTTTCTGCTACTGCCACGTTTACCAGTTCGACGGTAAAAGGCCGGGTCGGAAGTAAAACATATTCACCTACGACCTGGCCATGTATGGTCGCTACATAACAATTACTCCGTGGTATATACTCAGCGACAGCTTCGACTGATTCATCTGCCAGATAGAGCAGGTCATAAGGAAGTGACTCTTTTTTTCTTAATTTTCTGATGTTGATTGTATTCATATCTTTTTTTCTCCATATTCTTTTTTCAATAATGAAAATATCGTCCTATCATAGGAATGATGATTCCATTATATCCATTCTTTTACGATTGTGTAACATTTTTAATCAGCGATAAAGATAATCGCATTGTTGAAATAACTCTTTACTTTTCTTGCTTCCATATGTTTTTAAAACTCCTTTTCTCTCCTTTTGTTATAGGAGAGGAGTTTATTTAATAATAGGATCATACGTCATACTCAGACATATTTTATACATTTACCGGATGATAAATGAGAATTTGAGGAAAAAGGTTTTGCTTCGTACTTCGTGGATCAGTACGATTGGGAATGCTGTTTTGTCGCTGGCCAAAATTATTGTCGGACTGGTTGCCGGAAGTGTCGCTGTGCTGGGAGATGGGATTGATTCAGCTACGGATGTAATTATTTCCTTAGTCATGATCTTTACAGCCCGGATCATGACCCGGCCTCCTTCCCGAAAATATGTGTATGGCTATGAAAAAGCGGAAAGTATTGCTACCAAAATTCTTTCCATGGTTATTTTCTATGCTGGGATGCAGATGCTGTTTACTACTCTCCAGAGTCTTTTTTCACATGCACCCAAAGCATTACCCTCTTCTATTGCTATTTATGTAACTGTTTTTTCTATTGTAGGAAAGCTTGGGCTTGCCTGGTATCAGTATCGTCAGGGAGAGCGGGTAAATAGTTCTTTATTAATGGCAAATGCTAAAAATATGAGGAATGATGTGATCATTTCTTTGGGAGTTTTGCTGGGGTTATTGTTTACTTTTGTTTTTAGACTTCCTGTATTAGATACAGTCACGGGTCTGATTGTCAGTTTGTTTATTATAAAGTCTTCCGTCTCTATCTTTATGGACTCCAGTGTGGAGCTGATGGACGGAGTCAAAGATGTCTCTGTTTACCAGAAAATATTTGAAGCCGTAGAAAAGGTACCGGGAGCCAGTAATCCCCATCGGGTACGCTCCCGTCAGATTGGAAATCTTTATATGATCGTACTGGATATCGAAGCGGATGGTGAGATCTCTCTGAATGAGGCGCATGCCATTGCAGAAGAGGTGGAAGATAGTATCCAGGCTATCGTGGAAAACGTGTATGATATTGTGGTACATGTGGAACCAGCCGGTAAACATCATGATGAGGAAAAATTTGGCGTAGACAAAAATATGTTCTCCTGACAGGAGATAACTTTCTATTTCTCCCGATTGTTATATTTTTGAATATATATATAGTTATCTCTATGAGTCTGGAAACATATAATAAAAAGAGGGATTTTGAGCATACACCGGAACCGGAAGGGGAAGGGGCCGTTCAAACCAGTAAATTGGTCTTTGTTGTTCAGAGACATCAGGCTTCGCATCTTCACTTTGACTTTCGTCTGGAAGCGGATGGAGTATTGAAAAGTTGGGCAGTACCTAAAGGACCTTCTATGAATCCGTCCGATAAGCGACTGGCTGTGATGGTGGAAGATCATCCCTTGGAATATGCGAATTTTAAAGGATTGATCCCGGAAGGTAACTATGGAGCAGGCATTGTGGAGATCTGGGATTCCGGTTATTGGATCCCGGCAGAAAACTTTCATGAGGTAGGGAAAGCGTTAGAAGATGGGATGCTGGAGTTCGTATTGAAAGGAAAAAACTGAAGGGGAAATTTGCTTTGATCAAACTTAAAAAATCTACGGTAAAAGACGGATGGCTATTAGTGAAGAAAAAAGATGAATATGCCATTTCTACCCTTTATGATGCTAATAAAAAATAATTAAAGGAGGCAAGTAAGCTTGTCCTCTTCTGAATTTTGTAAGGTTGCATGTGGTTTTATCATTAACAAGGGTGATTTTTATTTATCACTCATGCAGCTTTTTAGGATTAATTTCCATCTTTTAAGGAAGAGTATAAAAGAGGGAATATACGTACTATGGCAACACTACTTTACTTAATTCTAATACATGCAGGCCTTCTGTTTATCTTATTTTTATTATCTATATTTGATAAGAATGAGACTTTCTCACGAAACAGGTAATTTTTGAACGGAACCTGGGAGTCCCTTCCCGGATCTTCTATCTCTTCCAAAATAAGTATAACGTTCACAGAGGATTTCGTCACAATGAATAACGACTCCTCCAGGTTGATCCCTTACCGTTTGTTATCAGGAAATAAAATAGAATTAGACTATCCTGAATATGCTCTTCCCCGGATCTGCCTTCTCTCTTTTAATGAAGACCGGACATTAACCATTTATTATAGTGATTCTCCGGAGACTACTGATTCTACTGATTTGAAACAGATTACTTTTCGTAAGAGAATGTCCTTCTCTATGCAAAAGAAAGCCTCTTAAACTTTCCGGAACATAGAAGGTTATAGTAAAGACTGAAAGATGGTTTTGTGGAAAAAATACCGAAAAGGTAAAGGATGGCTCTGTCTTTATAAAATTATGCATTCAGATGAAGGTAATATAAATAAAAAATGTTATCTTCGGGGAGTTGATGATTAGTCTCCTGACTATTATGAAGCGGATAAGGTAGAGGTTGAAAGGGAGATACAGCGATTTAAGTATTACTATGCGTGGAAAAGCGTTATTAACAGTCATATCATTTCTTTGTGTAACATGTATGTTTACCAGTTGCAGTGATTATTTGTCTGATACATTCGGACAAAATATTGTTATGGCTTTACCGCAGATGCCTCCGGTGGTTTCTTCCAGCCAGGTGATCCGCAGCTATGAGGAATTACAAACGCAGCTAAGTCCGGAAGAACTGGAAGCATTAAAAGAGATTATCGTTAGCCAGCCTTTACAAGGGGAATATGGAACCCCGGAAGAGAATCCGGAGACTCCCGTTACATTAGGAGATTTACTGGAAGATATTGACTTTGGAGAGTATAGCCTTCTTTTAGGAGTTGGCTATTATGGAAATCATAAGGATACGGCTTTTACTCATACGCTATTGCAGACCAGTATGAATGTTTATGAATATGTAGTATTTATACCCGGTATGACCGCAGAACCAGACAGTTTTAATTATGGAATGATTGTACGAAAACTACCCCCTACCGCTAAAGTGCATTTCCGGACGGTTATCAGAAATGAATTTAAGTAAAAACGGATTCCTCCTGTTTTGTTGTGTTTTCTTTTTTTTCTACCCCTTGATCCGAAACAAACTGTTTAAAGACTTTCTTATTATCCATTCTTTTTGAATTTTCTTTTATATACGTTCCGAAATCCAGTGAATAGTCTTTCCATTTACTCCTGAAAAGACTTAATTCTTTTTTGTTATTTTCTTACCTTAGAATCATCCACTCCCATCCCTGAATTAGCGAATGAAAGGTATGGGTTGGTGAAAGGATGCATCTGTTCAGATACAGGTGGTTGTTCAATGTTTAGACGTTAGTTGGATATTAGGTTTTACTATATGTATTTTTCTTTTCTTGTCCGGATGCATCCTGAAGTTTATTGTAATGAACACCGTAAGGTGTAGATCCCGGTAAAAGCAGAACAAAGCTCCCGGATCATAACATGTCTATAGGTTAGTTTGATTCGCATTGTTTTCTCCTGATTTGTGGTGGTTTGTTCTGCTTTTCGTTTTCTTATCCGGACTATATGAACTATAACAGATTGTTCTTGTTTTAGCTATTAGTCAGTTAGAGTAGGGTGTGTAGATGCCTGTTGTATTTACAGCCAACGTATGAAACTAAAGTGTAGTATGCCAAAACAAAACTTAAATAAGCGCCTTGTATCTTTTTTCGTAAACTGTTTTTTTCTCTGTCTTCTTTTGGGAATTACCGGATGTTTATTGAATGAAGAAACTTCTCCGGAAATAATTATACCCTGTGAAATTAAAATGCAGGTATCCGGATTACATACCCGTATGGTTGAAACCGGTCCGGGTGATTTCAGTCAGATTGGAGTGTACGGATTGAGATGGGAAACAAATAGGCAAGCACCCTCCTTTACTCCGGGGAGGTTTTATTTTGAAAACATGAGATTTTTATTGACGGATAAGGGGAGTGAATGGTTTGCGGAAACACCTCTCTATTATCCGGAAAGGGGGGGGTAAGCTGGATTTGTATGGGTATTATCCGTACGAAGCAACTACTTTTTCAGATTCTCCTGTTTTATCTTTTCAGGTGGCTGCCGACCAGGGAGAATATAGCAGATATACTCATTCCGATTTGTGTATAGCTAAAGAAGAAGGAGTAATGAATTCGGAAAAGATACTCCCGGTAAGATTTTATCATATGCTTTCACAGCTTTACTTCACCATAAAAGGAAGTGATGATTTTCCGGTAGCGGAACTTCTAAGGTCGAAGCTCATCATCCGGAATGCTATTTTAGATGTTACCTATGCTCTTGCTATGGGAATTCAGGGAGAGGTGGTTTCCGGAGAAGAACGGGGTGATATTATTCCATATGGAAAGTGGGAATTACATCCGGAAAATGAAAGTATTTTTGTCGGATATAAGGTTATTATCCCTCCTCAGGTGTTGGGAATAGATACATATATAGAATTGCAGACTCCCTCTTATACCTTTGAATGTAAATTTGAACCATCCATAACCCTGCGAAGTGGAGTTTCCCGGATTATTACATTTTTACCGGAAAAATCCATCTTTGCATTTATAACGGCAGAAGCCCCCTGGGTATATGATGAATGAAGTTCTTTTCCTATGTTTTCAGGAAAGAGCAGCGATTGCCGTACCGATCAGGTTGGCATCTTCCATGTAATGAATATGTACCTGGATATCGATCCGCCCAAAAGAGGCCAGAAGTTTGTGAAGTTCTTCCATGACCAATTCTTTGTAATTTTTCCCTTTCCGGTTCTCACTCCAGAAAAGACTACCTTCCGCTACTAAACGGATTCGTTTAATACCAGGATCATGGGAAACCAGCACCAGGATCAACCCCACCAGAGAAGCCGCTACGAGATAGGCGGATCGCCTGTAGATCCAACGGGCTACACGAACATACTTCTCTTTGTGAATATCTGGATAGCTGATAATTGTTGTGAGTTTGCGGGCATCAAAGGTCTCCTCAAATTCATCAAAAGGAAATACCCCCCCCTTCAGGATATTTCCCAGATACATCCCGGAAACTGCTTTTTCAAACCGTTGTGCTCCGGTTGTTGTAGAGCAGGAGTCCAGTGTGTCATCCAGTCTGGTCAGGTGAGGAGGGTGGAAATTGCCTGATTCCAGATTGACTGGAATCCATGGATGATCGTTATATTTTCCTTCTAATTTTTTTATTTTATCCGGATGAAAGAATGCGGCCATATTAGTTCCGGTTCCGACGATCAGTCCGATGTAAGCATCAAAATCTTTTTCTGTCAATCCGGCAAAAAGACTGGCTACAGTGTCATTGATCACTTTGATCCCGCTGAAGGGCGGAGTGGTATGGGCATTTAGGTAGTCGACTAATGACTTACCTACCGGCTTTCCAACCATCTCTTTAATATCTACTCCTTTTGTCCATCTTAATAGTTTGGCATCTCCGTTGGGGAGGGATTCGGCAGGAAAAGAAAAGCAATAGCCAATTGGCATTTCGCTTTCCCGTTTGATCTCTTTGATAGGATCCGCCTGCTCTTCATATAGATCTTTTTCTGTAAAACCAGGTCTTTTCATAACGGAAAGGTCCTTCTTCCATCCATTTTCCGGATGAATAGTGGGTTCCCCATCCTTCAGATCAATAGCAGCTACCCGGTAATTAGTACCTCCCAGATCCAGTACAATCGTTTTTCCACTAACCGATGTTTCCGGAGGATATATATAGGTCGGAATACATTGGATTTCCGTATTGTCGGTTTCCAGACCTTTCTCTATTTTTTCTTTTAGTGCTACAGCAATCTCTTTTAGTTGCTGTCCACTGAGCTTAAAGATGTTTTTTTCATAGTGATAGACGGGAATTCCCGCGGTTTTAATGTTTTCTTCTATTTCCCAATAACAATTACTGCCGGTAAATGATTAAAAGAAGAGCGGTTTTTTAGCCGGATAAACAGAAAAAACAGAAAGTGAGTGGTTATATCTTGGTAAGATAATAAATTTTTCTTTGAAAAATGGATATCAAAGCCGGTTACCGGATGAGTATGTTCTGGTTTATTCTTCTTGAAATTTTCGCCTGATATTCACGGGAATGTAAGCATTATTTGTTACTTTTGCGGCTTAATTAATGGATTAAAAAGAATGGATGTAGCCATCGTCAATTATAATGCCGGAAATATTTATTCGGTTGATTATGCTTTGAAACGTTTGGGAATTACTTCGGTGGTAACGGCTGACCCTGAGATTTTATGTAAAGCGGATAAGGTGATCTTTCCGGGGGTAGGTGAAGCCAGTACTACGATGGAATATCTGAAAGAACATAAACTGGATGAGTTGATCAAAGGTTTGAGGCAGCCTGTTCTGGGGATTTGTTTAGGGATGCAGTTGATGTGTCGTTTTTCGGAAGAAGGAGCTGCAGACTGTATGAATATTTTTGATACAGAGGTCAAACGGTTTATACCGGAGAAACATGAGGATAAAGTTCCTCATATGGGTTGGAACATGTTGACAGATGTACAAACAGCCTTATTTACTCCGGAATTGGAAAACCAGTTTGTTTATTTTGTACATAGCTATTATGTTCCGGTAAACGAGAACACGGCAGCTACGACAAACTACATTTTACCGTTTAGCGCAGCCCTGCAGAAAGATAATTTCTATGCTACACAGTTTCACCCGGAAAAGAGTGGTTCAGTAGGTGAAGTGATCCTGAAGAATTTTCTTAGTATTTGAAAAGATAGAATTATGATTGAACTGATTCCCGCGATAGATTTGATTGAAGGTAAATGTGTTCGTCTAACACAGGGCGATTATGACACGAAGAAAGTGTATAATGAAGATCCTTTGGAAGTAGCTAAAATGTTTGAGGATCATGGAATCCAACGCTTGCATGTGGTAGATCTGGATGGAGCACGTGCCGGTCATATAATCAATTATCGTGTGTTAGAACGTCTGGCAACCCGTACGGGGTTGGTGATTGATTTTGGAGGGGGCTTAAAGCAGGATGAAGATCTGCGGGTCGCTTTTGAAAGTGGAGCACAAATGGTAACCGGAGGCAGCGTTGCCGTAAAGAATCCGGAGGTGTTCTTTTCCTGGATCAACACATTTGGTAGTGAAAAGATCATTTTAGGTGCGGATGCCAAAGACCGTAAAATTGCGGTAAGTGGTTGGGAGGAAACAACCGGAACGGATCTATTCACTTTTATTGAAGAATATGTTGAACAGGGAATCACCAAAGTGATCAGTACGGATATTAGCCGGGATGGAATGTTACAGGGACCAGCAGTCGAACTGTATCAGGAAATGCATGAAGCTTTCCCGGAACTATATATTATTGCCAGTGGTGGAGTAAGTTCTATAGAGGACATTGAAAAGCTGGAGGCTGCAAATATTCCCGGAGTGATCTTTGGGAAGGCTATTTATGAAGGCCGTATACAATTAAAGGATTTAGAACGTTTTATCTGATAACATATTAAATCTATGCTTGCGAAAAGAATTATACCCTGCCTGGACATTAAAGACGGTACAACTGTAAAAGGTGTCAATTTTGTGAATTTTCGTGATGCCGGAGATCCGGTGGAGTTAGGTGCCCAATACAGCCGTGACGGAGCGGATGAGTTGGTGTATCTGGATATAACGGCTTCACATGAGGGGCGGAAGACCTTTACGGAACTGGTAAAGAAAGTCGCAGCAAATATTAATATACCTTTTACAGTAGGAGGGGGTATTTATGAGTTGAAGGATGTTGACCGGCTGTTGAATGCCGGAGCAGATAAAGTCTCTATCAATTCAGCAGCAATCCGCACACCGGAACTGATCGAAGAAATCGCCAGGAATTTTGGAAGCCAGGTTTGTGTCGTTGCTATAGATGCTAATCTGGAAAATGATCAGTGGGTCTGCTATCTGAATGGCGGACGTATCCCTACAGATAAATATCTGTTTGACTGGGCAAAAGAAGCTGAAAGCCGTGGTGCAGGAGAGATCCTGTTTACCAGTATGACCCATGATGGAGTAAAGCAGGGATATCCGAATGACGCATTGACAACCTTAGCAGATTCGTTACATATTCCGATCATTGCATCCGGAGGAGCCGGTAAAATGGAACATTTCCGGGACACCTTTGTTGAAGGGAAATCGGATGCAGCTTTGGCAGCCAGTGTTTTCCACTTCGGTGAGATCGGTATTAAAGACTTGAAACAGTATCTTCATGAGGAAGGAATTAATGTAAGATTGTAATGTGGTAGTTAGTAGATAGTAGAATATTAAAAAGAATTTATCCTACTAACTACTTCAAAAATAAATACGAACAATGAAGTTAGATTTTGAGAAAGCGGGCGGACTTATTCCTGCCATCATACAGGATAACAAAACCAGTAAAGTGTTGATGCTGGGTTTTATGAATGAAGAGGCGTATAAACAAACTGTGGAAACAGGTAAAGTTACTTTCTTCAGCCGCACGAGAAATTGTCTGTGGATGAAAGGAGAGACCAGCGGGAATGTATTGCAGGTGGTAAATATTATGGTGGATTGCGATTATGACACCTTGCTTATCAAAGCCAATCCGGCTGGTCCTGTTTGCCATACGGGAGATGATACCTGTTTTGGAGAGAGAAACATAGAGGATATTATGTTCCTGAAACAACTGCAAAATTTTATTGAGCAGCGCCGTCAGGAGATGCCGGAAGGTTCTTACACAACCTCTTTATTTACTAAAGGTGTGAACCGTATGGCTCAGAAAGTGGGAGAAGAAGCGGTAGAAACAGTCATTGAAGCTACCAATGGAACAGAAGAAGGATTTATTTATGAATCTTCAGATATGATCTATCACCTGATCGTTTTATTGACCAGTAAAGGTCTTCGTATTGAAGACCTGTGCCGTGAGTTGATGAAGAGGCATAAAGGATGAAAAGAGATTCGTTAGAATAATAATTAAATAATGCTTGTACAATGGAAGAGAACGTACTACTCAGACTGGAGAATTTGGAGATTTGCCGCAATGAGAACCTGATCTTACAGGATACTTCATTAACGGTACATAACGGAGAGTTTGTGTATGTGATCGGAAAAGTAGGTTCTGGCAAGAGTAGTTTGTTGAAATCCTTGTACTGTGAGATACCTATTAAACAGGGGGAGGCCTTCCTGATGGAATATAATCTCCGGAAAATTAAAAAGAAAGAGATTCCTTATTTACGCCGTAAGTTGGGAATTGTCTTTCAGGATTTCCAGTTACTAACAGACCGTACGGTGGTGAAAAACCTGGAATTTGTGCTGAAAGCGACCGGATGGAAAAAGAAGGCCGAGATCCGGGAACGGATCGAAAAGGTACTTCATCAGGTAGGTATGCAGAATAAAGGTTATAAAATGCCTCATGAACTTTCAGGAGGGGAACAGCAACGTATCGTAATTGCCCGGGCCTTACTCAATGAGCCGAAACTGATCCTGGCAGATGAACCGACAGGGAACCTGGACCCGGAGACCAGTGGGCAGATTGTACAGTTGTTACATGATATTTGTCAACAGGGTACAACCGTTATTATGACCACTCACAATTATACATTGGTAAATAATTATCCCGGACGTATCGTAAAATGTGAGAATGCCTGCCTAAATGATGTTGCAGAATAAAATTTTATGTAACTTTGCAGGGTTTTTGGAAATGAAAGCAGTCAGGTTGACAGTAAAAAAGGGGAAAAAGTACCTATGAGAACTGAAGACAGGCAAAGCAATAGCAAAACTATTACTTAATTATTTATAGAAGAACAAAACAATTTACATTTAAAAGAAAATGAAAGTTTTAAAGTTTGGTGGTACTTCTGTGGGATCTGCACAGAGAATGCAAGATGTAGCGAAACTGATTACGGGAGATCGTAATATTGTGGTTTTATCTGCTATGTCGGGTACAACTAATTCGCTTGTCGAGATTTCTGATTATTTATATAAGAAGAATCCCGATGGTGCTAATGAGATCATCAATAAGCTGGCTCAGAAATATTATGGCCACATTGAAGATCTGTATGCGACCGCTGACTATAAACAGAAGGCAAAGGAACATGTAAACTCCATTTTCGAATATATCCGTACGTTTACCAAAGATCTTTTTACGTTGTTTGAAGAACGGATCGTACTGGCTCAGGGTGAATTACTTTCCACCGGAATGATGAATCTGTATTTGCGGGAATGTGGTGTGAACTCGGTTTTATTGCCAGCCCTTGAATATATGCGTACAGATAAAAACGCAGAACCGGATCCGGTATATATTAAAGAAAAATTAGGTGCTCTTTTAGAGGAATATGCAGATGCAGACCTCTATATCACACAGGGATATATCTGCCGGAATGCTTACGGAGAGGTGGATAACCTGCAACGGGGAGGTAGTGACTATACGGCTTCTTTGATTGGAGCAGCTATTTCTTCAGAAGAGATCCAGATCTGGACAGATATTGATGGGATGCATAATAATGATCCCCGGATTGTGGAGAAGACAGCTCCGGTACGTCAGTTGCATTTTGAAGAAGCGGCAGAACTGGCCTATTTTGGTGCAAAGATTTTGCATCCTACCTGTATCCTGCCTGCTAAATTGAATAATATCCCTGTTCGTTTATTGAACACAATGGAACCGGAAGCACCGGGAACACGGATCTCTAACGAAACAGAAAAAGGAAAGATCAAAGCGGTTGCTGCAAAAGATAATATTACAGCTATCAAAATCAAGAGTGGCCGTATGTTACTGGCTACCGGATTCCTTCGGAAAGTATTCGAGATCTTTGAAAATCATCAGACCCCAATCGATATGGTGACTACTTCTGAAGTAGGTGTATCTGTGACAATCGATAACAAAAGACGTCTGGAAGATATCGTAGATGATCTGAAAAAATATGGTACCGTAACGGTAGATGAAGATATGACTATTGTATGTGTGGTCGGTGATCTGGAGTGGGACAATGTTGGTTTTGAAGCCAGTATTGTAAACGCTATGAAAGAGGTACCGGTTCGTATGATCTCTTACGGAGGTAGTAACTACAATGTATCCCTGCTTGTAAAAGCTTCTGATAAACAGAAAGCACTTCAGGCACTCAGCAGTCATTTATTTAACAACTAATAATTTCAAAGGGCAGCTGTTCTACAGACTGCCCTTTTTTATCTTATAAAAACATTATGCTTAAAGGAACTTTTCCAATCGATAAAATGAAGGCGCTGGAAACGCCTTTCTACTACTATGATGTAAACTTATTGCAAAAGACATTGGATGTTGTCAAAGCAGAAGCAGGTAAATATGACTATCATATTCACTATGCTGTGAAAGCAAATGCAAACCCACGTGTTTTATCTATTATTGCAGCTAATGGACTGGGCGCTGATTGTGTAAGTGGCGGAGAGGTACAGGCCTCTTTAGATGCAGGTTTCCCAGCCGGTAAGATTGTCTTTGCCGGTGTAGGAAAAGCAGATTGGGAAATCAATCTGGGATTAGACAATGATATCTTTTGTTTCAATGTGGAATCAGTAGCGGAATTAAGAATTATAAACGAACTGGCAGCACTGAAAGGGAAAGTAGCTCAGGTAGCCCTACGGGTCAATCCGGAAGTAGATGCTCACACCCATGCAAAGATTACTACCGGACTGAAAGAGAATAAATTTGGTATCAATCTGAGTCAGTTGAACGGAGTCATTACCGAACTGTTAGCGATGCAACATGTGAAACTGATTGGTCTCCATTTTCATATAGGATCACAGATCACAGATATGTCCTCTTTTCAGGACCTCGCTATCTGTGCGAATGAGATACAGGAAGATCTGGCAACTTTAGGTGTGCATTTGGATAATATTAACTTCGGAGGTGGTCTGGGAATTGACTATTATCATCCGAACCACCTTCCTATTCCTTCATTTGATAATTACTTTGCAGTGATCCATAAATTGTTGAAAGTGCGTCCGGGACAACAGATTCACTTTGAACCGGGGCGTTCCATTGTGGGGCAGTGTGGGAATATGATCTCCAAAGTATTGTATGTGAAAGAGGGAGAAACTAAGAATTTCGCTATTCTGGATGCCGGTTTTACGGAACTGATCCGTCCGGCCATGTATGATTCTTATCACCGGATGGAAAATATCACCAGCGAAGAAGAGTTTGAAGTATATGATGTCGTAGGTCCTATTTGTGAATCATCCGATGTTTTTGGGAAAGATGTGGAACTGAATAAAGCCCGGAGAGGTGATCTGATCGCTTTCCGTTCGGCAGGTGCTTATGGTGAGGTAATGGCTTCCCAGTATAACTGCCGCCGTCTTCCGAAAGCTTATTTCTCTGACCAGTTATAAATAGCAGACGCATTAGACTATAAAAAAGCAGGAAGGTAACTTCCTGCTTTTTTGTAAACACTCCTAACAGGCTATCCGAAAAGATAATATTTTTAATATGTATGCCTACATAGTATGAAGATAATCCTGTAACTTCTCAACATAGCGTCCTACATGGATAATGATTCTTGAATGATAGTCTCATTATATAAATCCATCTACCTTCTTCATTTTTTTAGCAATAATGAACATTTCGCTATTGGATGTGAAATTGTTACTATCCAGTATGTTTTTGTGTATCGTTATTTCCCGGAAACCTGTGTTTTTCATGACTAAAGTGATTTCTTCTTCGGAGTAATACCTGTCCCAAACGATGAAATGCTTTTGTCCGTGATTAGTAATTAAGTGATACTGATAGGCAAAAGCCTTATTCTGCGGATAATGGAATGTTTCGCTTAAAAGCAGATATTTGCCTGCATCCCAAAAACCTCCTGCCGGTGCATAATTCCAGCTTTTACCTTCCTGTTTATCTGCTGCGAGTGCTTCGGTAAAAACATCAAATATAAATACTCCGTCTTTTTCGAGTGAATTATATATATTAATCAATAACTTATCACGGTCATTATCCGAATGGGTTCCCAGGTCACAATATATCATTATAACAGCATCGAACTTACTATTAGGATAGTTTTTTATGTAATCACCTTCTATATAAGAAACTTTTCTATGCCTATTCTTAGCGTATTCGATAGACTTTTTATTAAAATCTATACCTGTGACCAAGTAACCTTTTTCCTGTAAAACGGAGGTGTATAATCCAGGTCCACATCCCAAATCCAATAGATGACTTTTGGATTTCAGGTTAGGAAGAATAAAATCTATAATCTTTTCTACTGATTCTTTCTTGCGGCTTGCTCCATCTGATTCAGGATTTAGATGCTCTTTCAACATTTGGTGCTGAATATAAGGATCAGTCCAGATATTACAATCCGTTTTCTCAAATATTGTTGGTCTGTTGTCTTTCAGAGTTTGAATTATCATTTTTCAACAATTAAAATCCAGTCATTTCCTCTCCCGGAAGAAGGGGGGATAATCGTCTGACTATGATCCCTTGCCACTTTCCCCGCATCTGTCCGTTCTCCGGTACGTGGGTTCATCCATTGCAGGTTTAATTCGGGAGTACGGCTGACCGTACTGAAATCAATGGTCGCTTTTTCACCGGTAGGGAAATAGATAAAAGCAAATCCTTCTCCCCGGAGGGCTACGATCTTGTTTATGAAAGAGTCATTTCCGGAAACGATCATCTCCTGTGCCGGTTTACGTGAATCCCATGCATACCCTTCCATCAGGCGGCGGGCATGGATTAACTGAGTCGCTCCAGGTAGATTTAATGAGCTTTTCCAGTCTCCGCGGGCCTGCCCTTCAGGTTCCCGGCCCGGAGCAAACATCTGCCAGATATCATGACAACCATACGTATGTCCGAATGAACCGGAAAACAAGCTCCAATACATCGCTTGTCTGACATCCGTATCATCAAACCAACCCAGTGAGTCCGGTTTCCAGCAGACGGGATGGTTTTCGTAGCGAGGTTCCCCATTCAGACAGGGCTTGATCGGATATCGTTCATAATCTTTTACGATTAACTTTTCGTAGATCTCATAGTCCCGTTGGCAATGTCCGGTTTGCGCCATATTGAAGTCCAGCCACACATTATTGTGGAACCAGCGACTGGAAGAATGTTCTCCCACCGGGTGGAAAGTCATCAGGTGATTCTTATCTGTGCTTTTAATTCCTTTCCCGATATTGTCCCAGATAGCAAAATTACTGTCACCTCCCCAGCGGTCTCCACCATTGATCCAGATGATATTCCGGAAATTTTTATATCTTTTTCCTAACCAGGCACCATACGCTCCCGCATGCGCCGGGTTAAAGATTTCCGGACCTTTTCCCCATTGTTTGTCCACCTTGTCTCCCCAGGTGGGCAGCAAACCAATATATAATCCTTTGGCATCTGCCATACGGATCACTTTATCCACCCATTTGAAATAGGCTTCATTTGGGATCACATCATCGATATCCTTCAGAGGTAAATTCCCGTTCGCATCCGGTGTATTCAGGCCGTCCAGCTCAGCGAGGATAACAGCTTGTATTACAGTAAACCCTTTGGCTCTCCGGTCTTCCAGATATTTCTCTATCTCTTTTTCGTTTAACCGGTGAAATAGTTCCCAGGCGGTATCTGCCAGGTAAAAGAAAGGGGTACCATTCTTGTGTTGCAGATAACGTCCGTTTTTAGAAACCTCCAGTTTCCCTTTTAAAAAATCAACGGAAACTCCCTGCCAGATATCCTGCTGGGCATATCCTGTTATATAACCGGCTAATACAAGGAATGCGAGATATAAAAAACGCATAGTATGATTGTTTTAAAGTTTGTTATTTTCATTAGATGATGTAGTCAGAAGATTCAAATCCATCTTGTGTCTTACAGGAGATGAATGAGGCAATAGTTTTCCTGTGTAATCGTTGATTTTCTCACGTTGGGGGATGGAGTTTATCAAACGGTTTTTATGATCAACCTCTTCATATATAGTGATTTTTCAATCTCTGTTTTTTCATCAACACAACATCTTCTGCAAATATAAGAATTATAGGAATATTATCAAGCGTTATCTTTTTTTCTTTTATCTTTGTCCGAAACCAATCGTATGCCATTATGGAATCATTGAAGCTGATAAAGAATGACCCTTGGCTGGCTCCTTATGAACCGGCTATTCAGGAAAGATACAACCATATAATTAAAGTAGAGGAAAGTTTAACCAATAAAGGAAAGCAGACGCTTTCCGGTTTTGCTTCGGGATATCTTTACTTTGGGCTACATAAAACGCCGGATGGTTGGGTTTTTCGTGAATGGGCACCGAATGCGACGGCTATTTATCTGATCGGTACGTTCAATAACTGGGAAAAGAAAGAATTGTACCGGATGGTGGGTATTGGTGGCGGTGTCTGGGAGATTCGCCTGGAGGATCATCACATGCACCATGAAGATCTGTTTAAACTGCTGGTTGAATGGAAAGGTGGAAGTGGTGAACGGATTCCGGCCTGGACCCGCCGGGTAGTGCAGGATGAAGAGACGAAGATCTTTAGTGCACAGGTGTGGAATCCTGCTAAACCTTATGTTTTTAAGAAAAAGAATTTTAAACCCAATACCGGACCGCTTTTGATTTATGAATGCCATATTGGTATGGCTACCAATGAAGAAAAGGTGGGAACCTATGAGGAGTTCAGAACCAAGGTGCTGCCCCGTATAGCCAGAGACGGATATAATGCGATCCAGATCATGGCGATCCAGGAGCATCCTTACTATGGATCCTTTGGGTATCATGTCAGTAGTTTTTTTGCTGCATCTTCACGTTTCGGAACACCGGAAGCGTTGAAACATCTGATCGATGAAGCGCATGGGATGGGTATTGCGGTTATTATGGATATTGTTCATAGTCACGCTGTAAAGAATGAAGTGGAAGGATTAGGCCGTTTTGACGGATCCTATGATCAATATTTCTATGGAGACGGACGCCGGGAGCATCCGGCTTGGGATTCTCTCTGTTTTGATTATGGAAAGAATGATGTGCTTCACTTCCTGTTGTCGAACTGCAAGTTTTGGCTGGAAGAGTATAAATTTGATGGATTCCGTTTTGATGGGGTTACCTCCATGTTATATTATAGCCATGGCTTGGGAGAAGCCTTTACTAACTATGGAGACTATTACAATGGCGGACAGGATCTCAATGCGATCACCTATCTGACATTAGCCAATAAATTGATCCATGAAGTGAATCCGAGAGCAATCACTATTGCTGAAGAGGTTAGTGGTATGCCAGGACTGGCTGCCACCCCCGAAGAGGGCGGATATGGCTTTGATTATCGTATGGCCATGAATGTGCCCGATTATTGGATTAAGATGATCAAAGAGAAAAAAGATGAAGACTGGCATCCCTCTTCTATCTGGTGGGAAACAACCAACAGAAGAGCAGATGAGAAAACGATCAGCTATGCAGAAAGCCATGACCAGGCATTAGTAGGGGATAAGACGATTATTTTCCGCCTGATCGACGCGGATATGTACTGGCATATGCAGAAAGATGACCATACCTTCACCGTGGACAGGGGGATGGCACTCCATAAAATGATCCGGCTGGTAACCGCATCGACCATTAACGGAGGTTATCTGAACTTTATGGGAAATGAATTCGGGCATCCGGAGTGGATAGACTTTCCCCGGGAAGGAAACGGCTGGTCCCATAAATATGCCCGCCGGCAATGGGATCTGGTGGATAATAAAGATCTGAAATATCAGTATCTGGGAGAATTTGACCGGGAGATGATCGAACTGATCAAAAGTGTAAAGAATTTTCAGGCAACAGCCATTAAAAAAATCTGGGATAGTGACGCGGATCAGGTCCTTGCTTATATGCGTAAAGATCTGGTGTTCATATTCAACTTCAGCCCCAGCCAATCTTATCCGGGATATGGCTTCCTGACGCCTCCGGGTGAATATGAAGTGGTACTGAATACAGATGCTACCCGCTTCGGTGGTTTTGGACTGGCAGATGACACGATCCGTCATTTCACCCAGTTTGATCCTTTGTATAAAAAGGAGAAAAAAGAGTGGTTAAAGATCTATATTCCTGCCCGTAGTGCAGTGGTTTTGAGGAAAGTAAAAAAGTAGACAAGGAGTCAAAGAAATTAAAGTGGTTAAGTCGGTAAATATTGCTTTTTATTCCTAACGAGCAAAGCGACTGCTAACTCCTTAATTCCTTTGATTACTAATAATAATTTATTAAACACAAGTATGTTATATCCATTTACATTTAAGCCGATTCTAAAAAAGATCATCTGGGGCGGTTCTGACATCTGCCCGTTCAAAGGTATTACTCCTGTGCAGGATGGTATCGGAGAGAGCTGGGAGCTTTCTCATGTGGACGATAATTTCTCTGTGGTTGATAACGGAGAACTGGAAGGTAAATCCCTGGATGAACTGATCAAGACCTATGGAAAAGAATTGGTAGGAGAGAAAGTAATGAATCGTTTCGGAACTACTTTCCCACTATTGATCAAGTTTATTGATGCGCGTGACAATCTTTCGATCCAGGTACATCCGGACGATGAACTGGCCAAAAAACGTCACAACTCATTTGGCAAAACAGAAATGTGGTATGTAGTAAAAGCAGCAGAAGGTGCCACTTTATACTCCGGTTTCTCCCAACAGATCGACGCAAACGAATACGTAGAGCGTGTGGAGAACAATACCATTATGGACGTATTACAATGTTATGAGGTAAAAGAAGGAGATGTATTCTTCCTTCCGGCAGGCCGTGTACATGCCATCGGTGCAGGTTGCTTTATCGCAGAGATCCAGCAAACCAGTAACATTACCTATCGTATCTACGACTATAACCGTAAAGATGCCAATGGTAACGGTCGCGAACTTCATACCGGACTGGCAAAAGATGCCATCGACTATACGCTTTATCCGGACTACCGTACAGCCTACGAAGAACAACCCAACGAGAAAGTGGAGTTAGTAAAATGCCAGTACTTTACAACCAACCTGTTAGATATCGACCAGCCAATGAGTCGTGATTTCTCCAATCTGGATTCATTCGTTGTCTATATCTGTATGAGTGGCAAAGCAACGATCAAAGATAATAACGGTAGTGAGATCTCCGTACACCAGGGACAAACTGTACTGATTCCGGCCAATACGCAGAGCGTAATTATCACGCCGGAGCCAGGAGCCAAATTCATGGAAACATATATCGACTTATAATTTTTCCATCATACAAGTAAAAAAGAGGCTGTCTCACAATAGAAAAATAAAGGATTTGGAAACTTCTTATTTTTCTATTGCGAGACAATCTCTTTTTTTGTAATAACACGTCCTATAACCTTTCCTTTTTTATATATCACCTGTTGTCTCACTTTAAGTAAAGAAGGAATAAACAGATCCCAGATAAGCTATAAAAAACCAGGATGCCGTATTTTTCGTGGAAAATATGTACTTTTGGTACAACCTGATGAGAAAGCGTGGATAGGAACGATCCGTATCCACAGCCATGAACTGAAAGAAGAGACAATCACTTTAAATGTAATACAATGAAAACACTACCTATCATCTGTGTTTCCGGATCCCTGCTCCCGATGTTGTCAGGTTGTTCGGAAAAAGTAGAGCAGAAAAATGAACCCATCAATGTGATCTATATTTTATGTGACGATCTGGGCTATGGTGATCTGGGTTGCTATGGTCAGACATTAATCTCCACGCCTCATCTGGATCAGATGGCTGCGGAAGGTATGCTATTCCGGCAGCATTATGCCGGATGTACGGTGAGTGCCCCTTCCCGGGCCTCCCTGATGACGGGATTTCATACCGGGCATACACAAATCCGTGGAAACAGGGAAGTCGAACCGGAAGGGCAGATGCCGATGGACGCAGGCACCTATACACTGGGAAAGCTATTTAAGTCTCAGGAATATGCGACCGGAATCTTTGGCAAATGGGGATTGGGATATCCCGGTTCTTCTTCCGATCCCAATGCGATGGGATTTGATGAGTTCTACGGTTACAATTGCCAACGTCAGGCGCATACCTACTATCCGGAACATGTATGGCGTAACCGGGAACGGGTAGTGTTTGAAGAAAATGAGAACCTGGGAAGAAAGATTTATTCCCATGACCTGATCCATCAGGAGGCCCTGAATTTTATCCGGACGCATAAAGAAGAACCGTTCTTCGCGATGCTGACCTATACCTTACCTCATGCGGAGATCAATCTTCCTCATGATTCCATCTATAAGTTGTATGAAGGACAATTTGAAGAAACCGTGTTTGATCAACCCGGAGGGTATTACCGTTCGGAAAAGCCCCGTGCCTCTTTCGCAGCCATGGTGGCCCGTCTGGATATGTACGTAGGAGAAATTATGCAGGAATTAAAAGCCCAGGGATTAGACAAAAATACGATGGTATTCTTTACCAGTGACAATGGTCCTCATGAGGAAGGTGGGGCAGATCCGGTATTCTTCCGGAGTAGCGGGCCACTGAAAGGAATCAAACGGGATTTGTATGAAGGAGGAATCCGGATCCCGATGATCGCATGGGCTCCCGGAAAAATTAAAAGCGGAACGGAAACAGACCATATATCCGCCTTCTGGGATATGATGCCGACCTTTGCGGATCTTTTAGGAACTCCTTTACCGGGAGCAACAGATGGAATCTCTTTCCTTCCGACTCTCTTGTCAACGAATAATCAGCAGGAACACCCTTATCTGTATTGGGAATTCCATGAACAAGGAGGCCGTCAGGCACTGAGACAGGGAAAATGGAAACTGATCCGTCAGGGAATTCATAGTGATCAGGGTATGTGGCACGAATTGTATGATCTGGAAACAGATATACATGAAGATCATAATCTGGCAGACCTGGAACCCGGTAAAGTACGGGAATTAATCCGGATCATGGATGCAGCCCGTACAGAATCAGAAATGTTTAACTTTGGGCGATAACCTGGTTGGATAAGCCCTCTAAATACTGCATGTTAACCTTATGTACTTCACCACGCTGAATTACATACGTTTAACCCGCTTTTAGTATGTCTGCCGAAATACCAGCCATAAAAGCATAATGAGGGGTCAGCCATGTAATTATCTGATCTGAAATAAAAGGTTTCACAATATTGCTTCACATAAGGTGCAAGCAACATGGAAGGCTGTATGACCTGAAATGTATCCATATTTTTCTACGGGGCTAACTATTTGATCTCTATATAGCTTCTACCATTACTGGCACGGCACACCTGAATCTGGGTAGGAATACGTTCTGTCATTTCCTGCACGTGTGAGATCACACCGATCTTTCTTCCCTGGGTACGCAGGCTTTCCAACGCATCCATCGCCATTCGCAAGGTATCTGAATCCAATGAGCCGAATCCTTCATCAATAAACAGACTCTCCACCTTCATGCGATTGGAAGATAAAGATGATAAACCCAGGGCTAATGCCAGTGAAACCAGAAAAGACTCACCACCCGAAAGGCTATGCACCGTCCGGATCTCATCACACATATCCCGGTCGATAACCTGTAAGGCAAGCGTCTCCGGCACACGTTCCAGCCGATAACGGCTGGTGAGGCTCCTTAATTGTACATTGGCATAATTCAACAGGACATCCAGGGTATAGCTTTGGGCAATACGCCGGAATTTGGCTCCATCTGCCGAACCTGCTAATTCATTTAATTTAGCCCATCTTTCACTGTTTTGTTTCAAACGGTTTAACTCATCCTGCAGATCAGCGACCTTCTTCTTATTCTCTTCATGTGTACGCAAGCGGAACTGGCATTCACTTTTACGTGCCATTACCTCTTTCAGATTCTGCTCTAATGTTTTTTCTCCGGCCTCTTCCTGATAAGCCTGTTGCCACTGTGCTAATGTTGCCTTATGGGCAGCCAAATCCTGAGATGCCTTCTCTATATCCTGGGTGATCTGTTTAGTAACTCCCCGCATTTGTTCTACAATCCCTGCCTGTTCTGCCTGTACCTTTTGTAATAGTTCCAATTTCTCTTTTAGCTTTTCCAGCCTTGCCTGATATTCTTTCTCGATTACTTCTACTGTACGGCCACCTAACAGTCTTTTCCGTTCATTTTGTAAGGCTGTCCATTGTTTATGTCTGCTTGTATATACTTCTTGTGCCTCTTTCTCCTGCCGGACCACTTTATCGAGGAAAGTTTGATAAGATGCTGTTTCCGACTTCCAGCCACTCAGCTGGCGCTCCAATTGCAATAAAGTTTCTTTATTCTCACGCCATTGATTCGAGAACTGCACTAATTTGCTGCGGAATGTATCCGGGTCTTTCAACCAGTTTGCCTGCCAGGAATGATTTCCCAGTAGTTTATCGGCCTCACTTAATGTTTTGTTTAATGCTGCTGATTGATCTGCAAACCGCTGGTTTTCTTCTGCGATCTGTTCTGAGAAGCGTGTCTGCTGATTAACAAGGGTTACCTGTTCCTGTCGTGTTACCGAGAGATCTTTATCCAGTACAAATCGTTTCTGTTGTAACTCCTGTAATTGTTTCTGGCGACTGTTACAAAGTGTAATTTCCTCCGTCAACTGTTTTACAATCAAGGTAATATCTGCGATCTCTTTTGCCAGTTGCATTATTCTTTCACTCGCTTCTTCAGAGGCGTATGGATGTTGTAAACTACCACATACCGGACAAGGAACATTTTCAACTAATTTATCACGCAGGGCTTTAATATCTCCTGTTGTAACAAACTGAGCCTGTTCTATCAATAGTTGTTCCCTCTTTAAACGTAGCTCATTCAAAGACTTTTCCATAGCTGGCACATCTGACATTTTGAGTTGTTGCTCCATCAAAAGAATCTGCTCTTCCAGCCGTTTCGGGTTTTGTTGCTTTTGTTGTATCAGTTGTTGGGAGGAGCGTATTTGCTTATCTATCCCTTCTATTTGTTGCTTTAAGGTAGAAAGCTTTTTTTCCGATACGTTCAATGTTTCACGAACTGTATAGGCTGCATCCAGATGTAGTAATAAAACAGACAACTGTTCTGCAAAAGTTTCTTTGGATCTATATTTTTCAAACCATTCCTTTAATTGTAGAACTTTCGTCAAACCCTGTTCCTGACGTTCTGCCAATTGCCTGAAGCGTTTTTCAGTTTCCTGTTTCTCCTGTACAATAGCCTTCCAGTTCTTCTCAACATCTGCAACGATCCCTTTCACCGACTCAATCTGAACATCCAGTTTACCGGCCTGTACAATCTCCTGCCGGATGGATTGGTAATACTGTTCTGCCTCTTGTTGTTCCTGTTTACTCTCTTCGAACTCCTTCCGGGCTTTATGGGAAGTATCAAGTGCCTGATTCAGTTTTCCGAGTGCTTCTTTTTGTTGCTGTTGTTTATTGGAGACCAATTGCTCCATGCTATGTACAGCTTCGACCAATGTCTGTTGATCTGTTTTTGCCTTCTCTAATTTTCCGATACGAACTTCTGCTTCTGATAGCCTGGTGCGTATCTCCTGTTCCTCTTCTTCAGTCAACAATTCAACGCTTTGTACTTGCAAACTACACTTATCATACGCCGCTTTTGCCAGGCTATTCTTTTCATAGATACGCCGGGAGATCAGCGAATAGTGTTCCGTGCCAGTCAGTTTTTCCAGTAGAGCTGCTTTCTCACCTTGTTCAGCTTTCAGGAAAGTAGAAAAATCATTCTGTGCTAATAAGACAGAACGGGTAAACTGATCAAATGTCAATCCGATCAGATCAATGATACGGCTTTGTATATCCGAGCGGGCACCCTGCTCCTCCTGTTCCTTATCCAGATTATAGAGCGTCTGCCGCATCTGCTGCAACCGCCCATTCTCTTTATCACGGGCACGGGCAACTGACCAGCGGGCACGATACCGAAAACCATTCATGGCAAAGAAATCTACCTGTGCATATCCGGTAGCCGTTCCTCTTCGTAAAAGAAAACGAGGATCACTTTGCATAAGAACCTCATCATTGACATCCTTTACATAGACTTTATTCTCCTTTGCCTGATCCGTACGGGGCGTACGGGCAAACAATGCCAGACACATCGCATCCAGGATTGTAGACTTTCCGACTCCGGTAGGACCGGAAATAGCAAATATACCCGTAGAGGCTAATGGTTCTGCTGTAAAATCAATCAAGAAATCCCCTTCCAGAGAGGCTAAGTTACGTCCTCCAATCGCTAAGATCTTCATAGGTTCACCTCCTGTATTACCTGGTGGAACAACTCTTCTATCTCCTGTGGCAAATCATTTCCATATTTAGCCACATACGAATGTTTCAACATCTCCAACGGATCAATAGCCTGCAGATCATTATAAGATAGAGGATGAAAGCCGGACTCTTTTTCCACTTTCGGATAAGAGGGCACAATCGAAGTCAGCCGGACTGCTTTATCCGCCAGTATCTCTTCTACCCGGTGACGAAAACCCGGGTCGGGTTCGTTTAAAAGCACCTGTACCTCCAGATAAGGCAATGTATGTTCTGCCTGGTCTGTCTTCTCCGGCAAATCTCTTAACAGCTCTTCCACTTCAGCAGGAGGAACAGGTTGAGCAGGCACGCGGATCAGATCCACCATCCGGGGTACAGGAAGAGATTCTATAGAGAACGCTTTATCCTGTTCGATCGTTATAGAGACCACCTGATGACGGTAGTTTGTTTCTGAAAAAGACATGGGCAAGGGACTACCTGCATACCGGACATTCTCTCTCCCCCCAACCCGTTGTGCTTTATGGATATGTCCTAAGGCCGTATAAGCTACTTCGTGCGGAAAAGTATCGGAAGAGACCGACTCCAATCCCCCCATAATGATCCGTTCACTCCGGTCATTCTCGGTCAACTCTGCCCCTGTTGCATGCAAATGGCCCATTGCCAGGATTGCCTCATCCGGTTGTCGCATGGCATCAACATAGGCATATAATTGTTGGTACATACGGTATACACCTGCTACATAGCTATCGGGCATCTCTTCCGGCGGAGGATAATCTCCCTGACGCAGAAAAGGAACAGCCATACACCAGGCTCTCCTTTGTCCCTGTTTATCGAATAGGGGTAAAACTAATGAGTTGAAATCGAGCAGCCCGTCTTCCGTTCGTTTGATCACTCCTACAACAGAGATATTTAACTCCTTCAACAAAGGATTGGGTGCTTCCAGACGGGTAGCCGAATCATGGTTGCCGGCAGTAATAACTATCTGTAAAGAAGGATTTACTTTATTCGCTTCTTTCAGGAAGTGATAGAAACGGCGCTGTGCCAGCGCCGAAGGGTTAGCCACATCGAATATATCACCGGAGATTAACAATACATCTGTCTGTTGCTCTTCCAAAACCACCAAAAGCCATTTCAGGAAAGCCATATGTTCCTCATCCCGGTCATACCCAAAAAAGGTTTGTCCCAGATGCCAGTCTGCCGTATGAATTAGTTTTAACATAATAGATACAAAAATAAGATTTTCTTTAGTCAAATCCGGATACAACTATCTTTTTAATCTATTGGTTCTGTAAATAAAATACAGTACCGATCGTACAATTAACGATTGTCGATAAAAATAATATCTATATTTGTCGACGTTTATAAAATGCACAAACATGAATTGGTTGCTTGAGGCTTTCTCTGAGCCCACTGTTATACAGGCAATTGTAGTAATATCACTCGTTGCGGCTGTTGGTTTATATCTGGGAAAGCTAAAGCTTTTTGGGATCTCTTTAGGGATCACCTTCGTCTTCTTTACCGGTATTATCGCCGGCCACCTTGGAGTAGTTATCAACCGGGAAATGATGGTGTTCGCCCAAAACTTTGGTCTGATCCTTTTTGTCTATACACTCGGTTTACAGGTAGGTCCCGGTTTCTTTTCCTCCCTCAAAGAAGAAGGTATCCAACTGAATCTAATGTCTATAGGAGTGATATTCCTCGGACTACTTCTTACCATGATCCTTCACTGGACAACAGGCATTTCGCTAACCAATATGGTTGGGTTACTTTGCGGAGCTGTCACCAATACGCCTGTACTGGGAGCAGCTCAACAGGCCTTTTTACAAATGCATCCGGAAGATACAAAAACCGTAACCGACATGTCACTGGCCTGTGCAGTTGCCTATCCGTTAGGTGTAATGGGTGTAATTCTGGCTATTATCACTTTGAAAAAAGTATACGGGCCAAGTTATTGCGAACATAAAGAAAGCACCGTCACCAAACCCCATGTCGCAGAGTTTCTGGTCAGTAATCCGGCTATTTACCATAAAAGTATTCCGGAGGTGATGAAACTAACAGGGAAACAGTTTGTTATTTCCCGTATCTGGCGAGACCGGAAAGTAATGATCCCTACCTCCGAAACACGTCTGGAAAAAGAAGACCACCTATTAATTATCTCCGCCAAAGCAGATGTAGAAGCTATTAAAGTGCTATTTGGTGAAAAGGAAAATGTAGACTGGAACAAAGAAGATATCGATTGGAACGCAGTAGATAGCACACTTATATCCAGACGAATTGTTGTCACGCAGGGTAAGCTGGATGGAGTGAAATTAGGTTCTCTTCGTTTACGCAATCTATACGGTATCAATATTACCCGCGTAAACCGTGCCGGGATCGACCTGGTAGCTTCTCCTAAACTACGCCTGCAAATGGGTGACCGCCTGACTATTGTAGGGGAAGCCAATGCGGTTAAAGCTGTAGGAACCATTTTAGGAGATGAAGTAAAACGGCTTACCGCTCCCAATCTATTCGCTATTTTCCTCGGGATCTCTTTAGGCGTATTATTAGGGGTATTACCGATCAGTGTACCCGGTCTTACGATGCCTTTGAAGTTAGGGATAGCCGGAGGACCTATTATTATAGGTATCCTGATGGGAGCGTTTGGTCCACGTTTCCATTTAACCACTTACACCACGCAAAGTGCGAACCTGATGATGCGCCAGTTTGGAATCGTGATCTATCTGGCAGGGTTAGGAATAGATGCCGGGGCCCATTTCTTTGAAACCGTATTTCAGGGAGAAGGTCTTGTATGGATCGGTATCGGATTTATCCTGACTTTCGTACCGGTTATACTGATAGGTTTACTGGCTAATTGGTTCTTCAAAGTAGATTACGGTAGCAATATCGGTATGATCTGTGGCAGTATGGCCAATCCGATGGCGCTTACGTATGCCAATACAACCATCGACGGAGACGATCCCACCGTATCGTATGCAACCGTATACCCTCTCTCTATGTTCCTCCGGGTGATTACCGCCCAGTTGATCATTATGTTATTTATGCAATAGGATGATTTCCTTTCCGGTAAGCCAGCCTATTATGGGATCTGGGCGAACTATACAATTAAACTTTCCGGCATTTGACCAGGGCTTTTTCATTTGCCAGACAGGTAGTAGCGAACAGATAGATATCACCACCCTCTTTTATACGGGTACGTTTTCGCAACTCTTCTACGGTTAGTGGAAAGTTGCGGACTGTTATATTGGCCTGGGGAATATCTTTAGAAAGGTTTTTTGCCGTCTTTCCTGTAAAAGGAATTACCTCTTCTATCCGGAATTTTCTTCCCGGGAAATCATTTACCAGTTCCTCTGATGTGTACAAATGACTGTGTGGATGAAGTTTCTCTACCCCTGTTCGGGTAACAGCTTTGAAAGCACCGGCTTTTAAAACAGAAGTATTGGGTTCGTACAAATATCTTTTTATATCTGCCGCACTACCCACAGATAATCTCTTCTCCTCTTCCGGAGAGGTTGTAAATAATTCCTCCCTGTCAGAAGATAGATTCCAGCAATAAATAACCGGATCTATCCTATCCGGCTCTCCTTCGATAACAAATAAAAGCTCTTTACAATCATTTTTGACTGAGAGTACATGAATAGCTGTTGTGCCGGGCAGTAGATCCAGCGTCATCTTAATATCTACCATAGGAGAAAGTTTGGCTATGACCCTGGGGGCTTTCTGCAATAACTGAGGGAGTAACCGGGGTAGATCAGGTTCACAATCCTGTAAGGCAAAGACTCTTTTATTTCCCCCTCCTCGTCTGGCCGGATCAATATAAAAGACATCAACCTGATCTATATCCTGTAGCAGTTCTGTTGCATCTCCATTCTTTACAATCACATTATCAGCCTGCAAAACAGAGAAATTCTGCCGGGCAGCTTCACAATATTCCGGAAAACGTTCAATATAAGTTACCTGTCTTACTTTCCGGGAAAAATAGTAGCTATCAATTCCCAAACCGCCAGTCAGGTCACAAAGAGACTGTCCCTCTTCCACCAATTGTTGTTTGTAAAAGGCCGTTGACTCAGACGAACATTGTTCTGCTGATATTTTAGAGGGAAAGATCAGATCTGTATGCTGATACCATCCGGGTAATTTATCTTTAATCTGCTTCCGGGCCTGGATCTGTTCTACTGCAAAAGGCATATCCACTTCCGGATAGCGGGCTGCACTTAATAATAACCGTACCGGATCATCCCCGGCATGTTCTTTAATAAACTGTTTAGTAACCTCATTCAGTTGCATGCTGCAAAAATATGGGATTTATTAGTTAATAAAAGATAACGGGCTATAAAACAAAAAACATACAACACTCAATCCTTTAAAAGAGTCTACTATTTTTACACTCCTGTCTAAAATTTAGACAGTCGGTAAAGAGGTAAAATGAACAAAACAGACAGGATATGAACAAATCTGATAGGATTTGGATAAATCTGACAAACAAATGTACAAGCCTGTCAGTCACTCAGGGAGTCCATCTGTAATATTGCAATACAGAAATTCTAATATCATTTATAAAACAGTATCGAGTATGAACAAGAAATTGATCCTTACCTTTTTGTCATCCCTGCTTTGCCTGGCAACCTTTGCTCAACAGGCTCTCTGGGGAGGCGACAACATTATTTCGCCGGAAATAAATCCGGACAAGAGTGTTACATTCCGTTTGAAAGCGCCTAAAGCAGTAACCGTACAAATTACCGGTGATTGTGTCTCTACACAAAAGATGGATACTCCTTATGGAGTGTTTGATGTGCCGGGTGCTGTGGATATGGTAGAAAAAGAGGGTGGTATATGGGAATATACAACCGGACCACTGGCACCTGAACTATATAGTTATTCTTTTATAGTGGATGGGTTGAAGATGATGGACCCGAACAATGTATATATGATCCGTGACGTGGCTTCTGTTACAAATGTCTTTATCATAGAAGGTGGACGCGCTGATCTTTACAAAGTGAATGATGTACCACACGGAACAGTGGCCCGCAGATGGTATGACAGTCCCACGCTCAGTAAAACACGCCGGGTAACGATTTATACCCCTCCCGGTTATGAAACCAGCGGAAAAAGTTACCCGGTTCTATATCTCCTGCATGGTATGGGTGGGGATGAAGAAGCCTGGATCGCTTTAGGACGTACTTCACAAATATTAGATAACCTGATCGCACAGGGAAAAGCCAAACCGATGATCATTGTGATGACCAATGGAAATGTAGACCAGGAAGCTGCGCCGGGAGAGTCGTCCGAGGGTTTTTATAAGCCCAGTATGCAGTTACCCCGTACCATGGAAGGATCTATGGAGAAAAGTTTTCCGGATGTCATCCGGTTTATCGACAGTAATTACCGCACAGTGAAAAAGAAATCAGGCCGTGCCATTGCCGGATTGTCTATGGGAGGATTTCATTCCTTACATATTTCCAAAGAATATCCGGACATGTTTGATTATGTCGGCCTTTTCTCTGCCGCCATTGTTCCTAACGAAAATGTACAATCACCTATCTACGACAATTTGGATGAAAAGCTGAGAGTGCAGTTCAGTAAGAAACCTAAATTGTATTGGATCGCTATGGGTAAGACAGATTTCCTCTATCAAAGCTGTGTGGATTTCCGTCAAAAACTGGATGCAGGAGGATATGATTACATCTATTACGAAACAGAAGAGGGGCATATCTGGAAAAACTGGCGTATCTATTTGTCTGAGTTTGTTCCGATGTTATTTAAATAATTCCCTGCTTTATTTTGATGGCATAGAAAGGAATAAGTTTCGAGTCCGGAGATCCTCATACCCATTGCTGTCGGGTTGTAATCGTAGATCGGCCTTAGCCCAATCCGCCAGGTCGATAAGATTATAAGCCCGGAGGGCTTGCATGTAAATAACCGCGGGTGAAACCCGTGGCCGACAACCTCCTCCTATCAGGAACCCCGAAGTGGGTTCAACCCTTTTAGGGTTGATAAGATGAGAGTCTCTGTCTGCCACGGGATTGCATCCCGCGGTTATTTACATGTAACCCCTACCGGGGTAAACCATTCAGGCAGCTGGGGAGCATAGACCGGACTTAGTCAAATCCAACAGATTCATAATTCCTTTCACTTATTCTTTCAACCACTCGTGCTTATTCACGGGCTTTACTTTTCCTTTGTGATAAACTCTGTGGGGGTTACCCCAAACTTCTTTTTGAAGCTGGCGGAGAAATGGGATGGGGTACTGAAACCTGTTTTGTCGGCAATCTCTGCCATGTTGTATTTTCCTTCCCGGATCAACTCGGCGGCACGATTTAATTTGTAAGATTTGAATAATGTGTTAGGGTTCTCACCTGTCAGTCCTTTTACTTTATAATAGAAACGGGCACGGCTTATTTTTAATGTTTCAATCATCTGGCTTACATTGACTTCCGGGTTGGATAACTCTTTTTCCATCAAGGCATACAGATCATCCATAAATACTTTGTCCTTGCCCGATACCACCTCTTCTGAGAGTGTTTGTGTGCCAGTGGTTTCTACCAGTAAGCGCCTGGCATTGTCACGGTTCCGTAGTTGGGAACGGATCAGTGCCAGCAGGTAAGTAGGATCAAAAGGTTTGGTAATATACGCATTGGCTCCTACATTCATTCCTTCTACATGTTCCTCCGTGGTGGTCTTGGCAGTCAACAGGATTACCGGGATATGGGAGGTGGATAGGTGCTCTTTGATCTTCCGGCAGAATGTATATCCGTCTGTTCCCGGCATAACGACATCACTGATGATCAGGTCCGGCTCTACTTCTTCTATGGCTTCCCAGGCTTTATCCGCATCAAAACGGATCTCTACCTGGTAATCCGTTGAAAGTAAGACATGCAGATAATTGGAAATTTCCGTATCATCATCCACAACCAGTAAAGTAGGCCTGTCGTCTTTTTTCGGTTTCGTTTCCACCTGGGGAAAATGATCCGCTTTGATCACAGATTTACCTTCTATGAGGAATGACTTTGGATCACGGGCCACTGTCCTTTTTTCATTTTCCGCATAAACAGATTCGTTTATAGGAAGAATGAAGGTGAATAAAGCCCCGCCCTGTGGTTTATTTTCTGCTTTGATGTATCCATGATGCATTTCTGCCAGCCTGCGGGCAAAGTAGAGTCCGATCCCGGTTCCCCAGTTCCTGAAAACATTTGCTGCCTGATCAACCTGACTGTATTTATTAAATATCTCTTCCAGGTTCTCTTCCGGAATACCAGTTCCGGAGTCACCCACAGAGATCTTCATATAGTCCGAATTCACCTCTTGGCCGGATGAAGGGAATAACGCTGCGGCCTGACCGGAAGAGATGATATCAAACCTTATATCGATCTGTCCGCCGGGTGGTGTAAACTTTAATGCGTTAAGCAACAAGTTTGCAACGATCTTTTCCAGTTTGTCGGTATCCACCCAGACCATGCAACGATCTTTGAATCCATATAGATTCAGCCGGATCTCTTTTTCTAACACATTCAAATGGTAAATTTCCAGATATTCGTTCAATACATGGATCACATCCACTTGTTCTACTTCCAGGCGTAAGGTGTCATTTTCCAGTTTGTTGAAATCCATCAACTGATTGACCAGGCGTAACATCCGGTCTACATTCCGGCGAATGATCTGTAGTAGCTGTTTCTCTTCCGGATACATAGTCTCCCGTTTATATAACAAGCCCAACGGCCCGGCAATCATGGTTAAAGGCGTGCGGAACTCATGGGAGATATTAGAGAAAAAGCTCATATTCATTTTATTGACATATTGCTCCTGCTCTTTCTCCCGGAGGCTTTGCAAGGCATGCTGGCGGTTGGCCTGCACATGCCGGTACACCCGGAAGACCACGTAGAGAATGCCTGTGAATAACAAACCATACAACAGAATAGCATAGCCTGACAACCAGGGGGCACTGGATATACTAACCGGCACACTGGCAAACGTTTCCACAAAAGTATTATCCGGATTCGTTGTTTTCACCCGGAAGGTATAATTCCCGGCCGGCAGATTCGAATAAAATGCCTGTCTGTGGTTTCCGGCCTCCACCCAGTCCGTATCGAACCCCTCCAGTTTATAACTGTACTGCACACGGGAATATTCACTATAATCCAGTGCTGCATAATGTAGCTGTATATTATTTTCATTATACGCCAGTTTGATGGGAGGACTATGTACCATTGTTGTTTCAATGATACCTCCGGGGGCTGCTTTCACGAATTGGTTATGCACTTTCAGTCCTTCTACAAACAGCGGAATTTGCCGGCGGGTAGTAATATCTATCGGATTGAATAAGGTAAGTCCATGTGTTCCTCCAAAGACCAGTGTATGATCAGGAAGCCGGCACACACTGCGTTCATTAAACTGGTTTCCTCCTATCCCGTCGCTGGCATAATAAGTCGTAAAGCGGTCTACCGTACGGTCATATTTACTCAGTCCATACATGGTGCCAATCCATACATTCCCCTGGCTATCTTCTGTGATACTTGTTATATCATTACAGATCACATCGCTCATCCGTTCGATCTTACCGGTTAGTTGTGAATAGCGGAGTAATCCGGTGTTGAATGTCCCAATCCAGATAAAACCTTCTGCATCTTCAAACAATGCTGTAGGAATAAATACCTGGCCGTTCAGATAGGGATCAATTTCCAGTGCTTGTTTTTCACCCGTAGCAGGGTCCATAAAATAGAGATGTTCGTTTAATGTAGCGATCATCAACTTTCCTCCGGATAATGTTAATAAGCCATTCGTAAAATGAAAGGATTTGGGATAAAGGGTGATCTGTTCAAAAGCAGTAGCTCCGGGTGATAGTTTATACATAAACTCATTGGTTCCTGCCCCCCAGATAGTTCCGGAATGATCTTCCGTCATGCAATTGATACCATCCGGCAAATGATACGTCTTCACATGCCGGAGTTCACCCTGGTTTAGTTTACACTCTACAAGACGTGTATTGGCCTGTAACCAGATATGATTCCGGGAATCTACAAAGATTTCGGAAAAGAGGATCTGGTTTGGATGCATATCCGGAAATAAATGTTGCAGCGGGATATAAATGAGCCTGTTTTCTTTTTCACTCCACTGCATCAGGCCGTGTCTGCGGGTAGCGATCCACAGGTTTTTCTCTTTATCGGCAACGACAGCCACAACAGACTTATTCTCTGTTTGTACCCGTAGATAATCGTTCGTATTAAATCGCTGTTTATAATGATACCGGACAGTAAATCCCTGATCATAGGATCCGATCCAGAGATTTTTATTTTTATCCGTATATAAAGCTGTGATCTCCATATCCGGCACTTCAAACGGGAATCCATTATCGGATTCATGTAGTACCTCGTTCGTATATATATTATAATAGTATAATCCATGTGTATCGGTCCGGATCAGTAAAGAAACTTCATCATACGGATGGATCAGGGTCACGTTGGCCGACGAAAGCACCGGATGAGCACGGATAGCCATAGGGACAGGCATATAGTTCCCTGTTTTTGTATCTATAATTTGAAGTCCCTGAGGTTGGGAGAACCATAGTTCTCCGTTAGAACGTAAAAAACCATAGGGGGTCATCTCATTCTGAAAGGTTAAAAGTTTTTCGTATTTCTCCACATCAAAACAGGTAATATGGTAAAGCCCGATCCCCCATAAGCGGTCTGCCTTATCGATAAAGATATTTATCGGCACACTATGCTCCAACGGTAAATAAAACCGGCTGACGAAACGGTTTTCCTCTTCGTCATACTCACAAATATGGCTTGAGGTATTGAGAAAAAGTCGCCCGTCAGAGGTTTCCCTTATCTGCCGGGCATTCCGGCTATCGCTTTCCATCGGTATCCTGGATACTTCACCCTGCTGGTTCAGGAGACTGATCCCTACCGCCGTACAGATCCAGATGCGTCCTTTGGAATCAGTAAAGATTTGTTGTACTCTATTCCCCGGCAGACTCATGGAATCCTCTGTACTGAAATACTGGATATAATCGTATCCGTTATATTTATTTGCTCCCCGGATGGTCCCAATCCAGACATATCCAAACCGGTCTTCCTCAAAACAGCTAATACTCTGGTTAGATATATTTTCAGAGTGTACAAGATAGGTATCTGTTACGACAGGCCGGGAACTTCCGGAAGTACATCCTGTCAAAAATAGAAACAGGAAAAAGCACAGAAAAAGACTTGTACTTAAGAAACCGGGAGGCAGATATTGTTTTTTCATACGGGTTAATATGCACGTGGTTTTATACAGACAAAATTATAGAAAAGAATTTTATCTCAGCAGAGATATTCTTCTATAAGAATGTTTTAAAGCAGGTTTTGAACAATTCCGACAATATTTGAACAAATCCGACAGGGGGTGAACAAAACAAACAGGGATTTATACGAATTGGTAAGCCTCTCTTCCGCATCCATACTACTATTGCAGGCACAAACGATCACAAATTCCAAATAGCATGAAAAAACACATACTTATTACCATCATCTGTTATGCCGTTCTATACACATCCTGTTCGGAAGGAGGGAACCGCACAAGCCGGAACAGGATTTCAGAAATTAAAGGAGAAATTACGGTCAATAGTAAAGATGCTATTGCCAAAACAGAATCCGGCAAAGTGTCCGGTTATATAGAAGATGGTATCCATATATTTAAAGGGATACCGTATGCCAAAGCTGAACGTTTTATGCCTCCTACTCAACCCGATCCCTGGGAAGGAGTACGCAGTTCACGGGCCTACGGGCCTACCTGTCCGCAACCTTTCCGGACCGGATGGCTGGTAGATGAAATGGCTTTCCAGTCAAACTGGGATGATGGCGTTCCCGGAGAGGATTGTTTACGTGTAAATATATGGACTCCCTCTCTGAAAGATAATAAGAAACGGCCGGTCATGGTCTGGTTACACGGCGGAGGTTTTACAGCCGGTTCGGGTCAGGAATTGCCTTCTTATGATGGAACGAATTTAGCTGCGAAAGGAGATGTGGTGGTGGTCACTTTAAATCACCGGTTAAATGTACTGGGATTTCTGGACTTATCGGCTTTCGGAGAGAAATATGCCGAATCCGGAAATGTAGGTCTGCTGGATCTGGTAGCTGCTTTGAAATGGGTACAGAATAATATTCAGGAGTTTGGAGGAGATCCTTCGAATGTGACCATTTTCGGACAATCCGGAGGCGGAGGTAAAGTAACCAGCCTGTTGGCAACCCCCAGTGCAAAAGGATTATTCCATAAAGCGATTGTGCAAAGCGGTTCTATCCTCCGGGTAATGGAGTCGAAGTATTCCCGCCGGATAGGAGCTGCCGTAGTAGAAGAGTTAGGGCTTAAAGCTTCACAAATCGATGAGCTAAAGACCATGCCTTATGACAAATTATTAGCGGCGGGAGAAAAAGCGATCACTAAAGTAAAAGAGGAAAGTTTAAAAAACGGATTTAATATTTTCCTTTTTAACTGGTCACCTACTGTAGATGGAACCATTCTGCCACAACAGCCTTTTGAAGATAAAGCACCGGAGACATCTTTTGATGTGCCCATGATTATAGGTAGCACTTTACATGAATTCATGAGTGGTAGCTGGAGTCCGGTATTAAAAAATGCAGATAAAGCGACAGCCAAAGAAGAATTGGAAAAAAGATACGGGGATAAGGCGACTGCTTTTATAGAAGCTTTTGGAAAAGCATACCCCGGACACAAGACGGTGGACCTTTTTGATGTAGACTTCCTGTTCCGTCCGGATGCTGTACGCCAGGCAAACTACAAAAGCCTACAGGGAGGTGCTCCGGTGTACATGTATCTTTTTAACTGGGAATCTCCGGTGATGGATTATGCCTTCCGGGCTTCCCACTGTATGGAATTACCTTTTGTATTTGATAACGTATATCTCGCCCGCCATTTGACCGGAGGAGGTAAAGAAGCCTACCTGCTGGCTGATAAAATGAGTCAGGCATGGATCAACTTTGCCTATACTGGTAATCCCAATACCGAAGGTTTGCCCGAATGGCCGGTATATAACCCGGAAAAAGGAGCGACTATGATCTTTGATAATCAACCTGATATATGGTACAACCATGATAAGGAATTATTGGATATTGTCAATTCATTTCCCTATAAAGGATTATAAACTCAGATATACATTATACTCTCAGGTTATTGTGATTTTCTAACCTATATTTTTTCTAATACAAACAATTATTATTTATGAAAAGATTCAATTTTAAAAAAGGGGCAGATATGGAGCTGAGAAAGCTACATCTCCGGCTGCGTGTCCTGTTTTTGTTTTTGATAGCAGGAAGCAGTATGGCCTGGGCACAGGACCAGCAGGTTTCAGGTACAGTTCTTGACTCCACCGGAGAACCGTTGATCGGGGTCAGTGTATTACAGAAAAATACTACAAACGGAACGATTACAGATTTTAACGGAGAATTCAAACTCTCAGTTCCGGCCAATGCTACACTTGTTTTTTCCTATATCGGATATGTAACACAGGAAGTAAACATGGGTACACGGTCTTCGATTAGCATTACTATGCGGGAAGACACACAGACTTTGGATGAAGTGGTAGTGGTCGGATATGGGGTACAGAAGAAAAGCTCGGTTACGGGAGCTATCTCCCAGGTAAAGTCCGAAGATATGATGAACCGGACGATTACCCGTCCGGAGCAGGCTTTGCAGGGTAAGACTGCCGGTGTACAGATCGTACAGACTTCCGGTTCACCTGGTTCCTCTCCTGAAGTCCGTATCCGTGGATACAGTTCGAATGTGTCTTCCAAACCGCTGTATGTAGTGGATGGTATCCGCCAGACCGATATTGGCGGGTTAGACCCGAATGATATTGCTTCTATGGAAGTATTAAAAGATGCGGCATCAGCGGCGATCTATGGTGCGGAAGCAGGGAATGGGGTAATTCTGATATCGACTAAGAAGGGACAAAAAGGAAAAGCCCGTGTAGCTTATGATTTCCAGTTCTCTTCTCAATCGCTGGCCCGTATGCCTAAATTGTTGAATGCACAGGAGTATATCAATTATATGACCGAAGGGAATATTCTTACTCAGGAAGCCATATCCAGTGGCTGGGATGGTTATACAGATACCAATTGGGCAAAGGAGACATTTGAGAACTCAAAAATGCAAAAACATAACCTTTCTATCCAGGGAGCTAACGAAAGTGGTAGTTACTATTTATCTCTCTCCTATCTGGATAATGATGGGATCGTCAAAGGGAATGCAGACACATATCAACGTATGACTGCAACCATCAACGCAGACTACCGGGTAGATAATTGGCTAAAAGTGGGAACTACCAACCAGATTGAAAAATATAATCGTAAGAATGTATCTGAAAACAATGAGTATGGAAGTCTTTTGGCTGCGACTCTTCAGTTAGATCCGTTAACTCCTTATTCCTATAGTCCTAATAATATCACGGATGAAATGCAGAAAGCACTCAGCGAAGGAAAAGAGCTATTGACGGATAAAAACGGAGATTATTATTCCGTTTCCAAATTCTACACTTCAGAGCAATACCATCCTATGATCATGCGTGACAGATCCAAAGCTTCGGAAAGTGGATTTAATGTAAATGGTTCTATTTTTGCAGATTTGACACCTTTTGACGGATTTGTATTTACCTCCCGGCTGGGTTATCGCTTATCTGCCAAACGGAAACCAACATACGATTATCCGTTTTTCGGTAATACCATGCAGAGCAGGGACTATGTAGGTATAGAAAACGAAACCTCTTCTACCATTTATTATCAATGGGAAAATTTCGCCAACTATACCAAACAGATCAATAAACATGAGTTGTCTGCGATGGTGGGTATGTCATTCCAGGAACAGAGTTATGATTATACCAAAGCGGGGTTAAGCGCAAACGGCGAACACGCTATCCAGAAAAACGATATCCTTTTTGGGTATTTTAATTATGCTTCCGCATCTGCTACCCGGACATTGGAAGGAGAGAAAACCCGGACAGCTAAATTAGCTTACTTCGGACGTATCGGTTATAACTATGATAATAAGTATATGTTGCAAGCCTCTTTACGTGCAGATGCCGCCGACTTATCTTATTTGCCGGCAGCCAACCGCTGGGGGTATTTCCCTGCCGTATCCGGAGGATGGATCATTTCCAATGAAGAGTTCTTTATGGGAGATGCTAATCCGGTTTCTTATCTGAAATTACGTGCCAGTTGGGGACAAAACGGTAGTTTAGCGGCCTTGGAAGAGAACAAATATGCTTATACCACAGATATCTCCAGCAGAAGAGATGATAATACCATACTTTACCCATTTGTCACAGATGTGGAATATGTAACAGGTGCCAAACCTTCTACCATGGGTAACGACAAATTAAAATGGGAAACGTCCGAACAGATCAATATTGGTATTGACTCCCGTTTCTTTAATGACCGACTGACATTTAGCATGGATTATTTCGAAAAACGGACCAAAGACCTGCTGGTAAAAGACACAAAACCTTCTTTAAGTCTGGGAGGAGTCACTCCCGCCATGAATGCCGGAGACGTAAAAAACAATGGTTTTGAATTCGAATTAGACTGGCGTGACCGTATCGGGGAAGTATCCTGTGGTATCCGTGCGAACCTGGCTACCCTGAAAAATAAAGTCACCTACTTAGATCCTTCTCTTGCCCGTATAGCCGGAACCAATTTCCATACCACCACAGTAACCTATTTTGAAGAAGGCTATCCGGTTTATTATTTCCGGGGCTATGAGTTTGACCATGTAGACCCAACAACAGGAGATCCGGTATTTAAAGATATCAACGGAGATGGCGTGATCAATGATGATGATAAAACATATATCGGTGATGCAATCCCTGATTTCACGTATGGTATCACATTAACAGCAGGTTGGAAAGGTTTTGACCTGACGATCTTCGGTACCGGTTCGCAGGGGAATGATATCTTCAATGGTATTGCCCGCTCTGACTATCTGGCCAGTAATAAACTAAAAAATATTTTTTACAACGACCGGTGGACTAATAGCAACACCAACGCATCCGTACCACGTGCGGGTATGAATGACTTTGATAAATACTTAGCCAGTGACGCGTTAGTTTATGATGGTTCCTATTTCAAGATCAAGCAGATCCAATTGGGTTATACACTGCCCAAAAGATGGATCAACAAAGCATATATCAATAATTTCCGGTTATATGCATCGCTGGATGATTTCGTAACATTTACCAAATATCCGGGATTCGACCCGGAAGCATCCGCTGGTTCTGATATATCTGCGATGGGGATGGATAAAGGCTCTTATCCGACTTCTAAAAAAGTTGTATTCGGCTTCAACATTGAATTCTAATTAACCTATAAATAAATACGAAAATGAAAATCAAATATATATTATTCCTGTTTATATGTGCGACAGCCTTATCCGGGTGTATAGACAAACTGGATATTGAAAAACATGGAAATGTAGGGAGTCAGGATGACTTTTATGAAACAGATGAAGAAGTATTGCAGGCATCTGCTGCTCTATATGATCAATGGTATGCCGGATATTATGACTGGTATTTCCTGAAAAACCTGCTGGCCGACGACGTGTGGTGCGGAGGTGGTGGTAGAGGGGATAACGCCTTTTACGAACAACTGAATGAATATTCATTTGGTACGGAAAATAGTACGGTAGAATCTGTATACTCCAATATGTATTCTATTATTTATTGTGCGAACCTGATCATCGAGAAAGTAGTACCGGATACCGATGTAAAAAAGCGGGTGATCGCTGAAGCTAAATTCTTCCGTGCATACGCTCATTTTGAACTGGTAACTCTTTGGGGAAATGCCCCGGTTATAGACCACTTATTAGAGATGGATGAATATCATCAACCCAATGGTATCCCGGCCGAAGCCTGGGCACTTATTGAACAGGATTTGAAAGAGGCGATCGATTCGGATGCCTTACCTTCCAAATCAGACCCTTACGATCAGGAAACCGGTATCCGCATCACCAAAGAGACCGCTCAAAGCTATTTAGGCAAAGCGTATGTTTTCCAGGAAAAATGGCCGGATGCTGCAACTATGCTGGACAATGTGATCAATTCCGGAAAATATGAACTGTATACAGGGAGTTATGATAACTTATTACATGCAGTGGCAGATAACTGTTCCGAATCGATTCTGGAAGGACAGATACGGAATGACCCGACCAATGCCTGGGCTCGTTACCACATGCAACATATCATGGTGGCATGGAGGTTTGAATTTATGGATGCATCCAACATACATTCCGGATATGATGATCTGGTTACTTCTACCGGATATGGTTTCTTTAATCCCAGAAAAGAATTGTATGACGCATTTACCGAAAGGGAAGGAGCAGACGGGTATCGTTTAACGCAGACCATGCTTACGTATGAACAGGTAAAAAATAACGTAGGTATGACCATCGTGGATGGGAAAGCATTATATGGTCATCAGGGATACTTTATGTGGAAAAACCGTTCCCTGTATAGTGACCTGATCTACTACAACGCATTCAATGTACTACAGCATATTAATAACCGTGTGATGCGTTACGCAGAAGTTTTATTACTTGCTGCTGAAGCCCATCTGAGAAATGGTAATACAGGAAAAGCCACAGAGTATGTCAACCAGATCCGCTCCCGTGCACAGTTAACTCCGCTGGGATCTGTCAGCATGGATGATATTAAAGTTGAGAAACGTCTTGAACTTTGTGCTGAAAGTGTACGCTTCCAGGATCTGGTACGCTGGGGAGATGCTCCGGCCGCACTGGCAACGCAGGGAAAAGAGGTATACGAGTTTAATGGAACCGGTGCTACTGTAAGATATACTAATTCAAACTTTGGTTTTCAGAGCGGAAAACATGAGTTATTACCGATCCCAAGTACAGAAATAAATGTAAATCCGAATATTGAACAAAATCCAGGTTGGTAATCATTTTAATATTTCAGACCATTTCCTTTTATCCGGTGCGGCTCCCGCTGCACCGGATTTTTTCTATCCCCAAAAAGAAAGAGGGATTATGTATGTTCTGATTATCCGGATTCCCTTTGACTAAAAGCAATATGGAGCAAAAATCCTGTGGTATAGTCATCATTTCTGAACACCTCTGCTTTTCTTTTTAAGGAAGACACTATCTTTTTTTCGGTTCACACCTGTGATCCCATTGGTTCACGCACGTGAACCAATGGGATCACAGGTGTGAACCGATGGGCCCACGGCCGTGGGCCAGAAAAAAAGATAACACCTTCTGAGAAAAATGTCCCTTTGTCAAGATCTTTTTATAGTACCATAGTATTAATTACCCGTTCCTTCTCTCAAAACCCAAAATACCAGGTGGCGATGGAGAAGTAGATCATTACGCCTGTAATATCGGCTATAGAGGTGATCAGGGGGGCACTGGCTGTGGCGGGGTCTGCTTTGAATCTGGTGAATATGAAGGGTAATAGCAAGCCGATCATACTACCTGCCATAACATTCAGGATCATTGTTGCTGCTACGACCATGATCACTTCCGGAGCACGAAAACTGGCTACTAATGTAACACCTACAGCCATCGTTATACCTAACAGCAGGGAGACGAACAACTCTTTGCCTAATAACTTGAACCAGTCTTTCATTTGTACATCTCCAACTGCCAGGGAACGGATCATCAGGGTTGCCGATTGTGATCCGGCATTACCCCCCACTGTCAATTAACAGGGGCAGGAAGAAGACAAGTGCTACGACGGATTCTATTACGTCGGAGAATCCTGCGATCGCTGCACCGGAGAAGACATTCATAAATACTAAGGCGATCAACCACACGATCCGTTGTTTATATAACGTGGTGATCCTTGCTTTCAGTGGGTTTACGACAGCATCCTGTAACGAACCGAATTTCTGGAAGTCTTCGGTGTTTTCTTCTTCGACAACGTCCATCATGTCGTCGAATGTTACGATACCTACCAGCGTTCCATCTGTGTGCACAACCGGAAGAGCCACCCTGTCCTGTTCCTGGAAAATACGTACTCCGACTTCCTGGTCATCGTAGGCATTTAGGGCTACGAATTTATTGTCCGTCAGGTCAGAGATCTTCTGGTCCGGAGAGGCCAACAAGATCTCTTTGATCCGCAGGTCGTCAATCAGTTTCCACTGGGAGTCTACGATATAGATCACATTCAATGTTTCCGAATCCCTGCCATATGTACGGATATGCTCCAATGCTTCGGCAACGGTAAACCAGGGCTTAACCGCAACATATTCCGGTGTCATCAACCGGCCGATACTATCTTCGGGATAACCTAACAGACGGAGAGTGATCTCACGCTCTTCATGGGACAACATCTGGAAAAGGCGTTGGCTTACTTTACCGGGTAGTTCTTCAAAGAAAGCCGTACGGTCATCCGGGTCAAGATCATTCAGGAGATTTGCTATCTTGTTACTGTTAGAGGCCAGCCCTTCAATGATATCTTCCTGATCTTCCTGCGATAAGTGGGAGAAGGTTTCGGTAGCCAAGGCACGAGGTAACAGCCGGAACAGAATAATTCCATCCGTTTTGGATAATTCCTCAATGATCTCCGCGATTTTTACAGGTTGTAGGGTGTTCAGTTCTTCTTTCAGAACGATCCAGTTTTTGCTGTCAATGAGCTGTTGGATTTGAACGATGTTTTGATTTTTCATATCGCCTCCTTACATTTTTAGCTCTGTAAGGAGACATAGGACCCTTACAGAGGGATTAATACTTCTGCTTGCTTTTTTTTCTATTATACGGTCCTTCGTCCATATGATAAAGTTTTAAATGATTTTTTTAAAATCCACAGCAAAGGTAGGCATTTTATCCGTTGGGTGTAACTCCTTATCTTCACTATTTTATTAGTTTCCAACTCCTACTGCCTCTTTCTCTTCGAGCATGTCCGTGTTAACATCTTCTGTTTCATCTAATAGTAAGCGCTTGTAGGTGTTGATCTGTTGTTGCTGTGTTGCGGTCACTTTGGGAAATTGGGGTTTAAGTGCGGCTACCTTATCACAGATCAGTTGGGCAACGACATAGCGCATATACCATTTGTTGTCAGCTGGTATGACATGCCAGGGGGCAATCTCCGTAGAGGTATGGGTCAGCATATCCGAATAGGCCTTCATGTACAGGTCCCAGTGTTGGCTTTCTTCAAAGTCGGAGGACGAGAATTTCCAGTTTTTATCTTCTTCTTCCAGACGGCTGATAAAGCGTCTGCGTTGTTCTTCCTGTGAGACATTGAGAAAGAACTTCATGACAATGATGCCATTCTCGACCAGGTACTGTTCGAAGTTATTGATTTGTCTGTACCTTTTAGTCCAGAACTTTTTGTTGACATCTTCCAATGTATGCACATCCGGAAGTTTATTCCTTAACAGGATCTCAGGATGCACTTTGGCAATCAGTACATCTTCATAGTGGGAGCGGTTGAATATGCCGATCCGTCCTCTTTCGGGAAGGCATTTGCTGATCCGCCACAGATAGTCATGATCCAGTTCTTCGTTGGAGGGTTGTTTAAAAGAGAAAACCTGGCAGCCGTGCGGATTGATACCGGACATCACATGTTTGATCGTCCCGTCTTTGCCGGCACCGTCCATACCCTGGAACACTGCTAAGATTGCATACCGGTCCTGTGCATACAACCGGTCTTGTAGTTTGGCCAACTTATCCACGTTCTTCAAACGAAGCATATCCGCTTCTTCTTTATTGATACGGCCTGTAAAGCCAGCATCAAAATTGGCTACTTTGTGTTTACTACCCGGAGTCGCTATGAGCTTTTTCAGGATCTCTTTTCTCATCTGTTGTTAGCTATTAAATGATTCTGATTCTATTAATCATAACACGGTCAAATCGTTGAAAGTTTACTTTTTAACATCCGGATGGCGGGTGTAAAGATGGTGAATGATCCCATCTACCAAACCTATCTTGGGTACAAACAAGTCGCTGACTTTACAGATCTTACTGGCGGTAAGGAAGATCTTCATAGCGGGAATGATCACATCGGCACGATAGGGATTGAGCTGATAGTCTGTCATTCGTTCCTCGTAGGTCATCCCTTTCAACGTATCGTAGAGTACGTTCAACTCTACATAACTGACAGATTGATCCTTGTTGCTGCCGATGAGTTTATGGATCTTGTTAATATTTCCTCCCGAAGCCACAATACTTAAAGGTGCATAATCCCTGTAGGCTTCTTTCAACCATTTCTTATACTTCTCTCTTTCCTCCTTCGTGACTTTCCCGGCAAGCATACGCACGGTTCCGATCTGGAAAGAATAGGATTTGATCTTTTTTTGTCCGCTGATCAATGTGATTTCCGTACTTCCTCCCCCTACATCCATATATAAATAGTTCCTGCCCGGATCTACTGTGTATTTGCCCGCTCCGGCTTCCAGTATGATGTCTGCCTCCTGTTGTCCGGTGATAATATCGATCCTGATCCCGCTTTTTTGCAGGATAGACCGGACGATCTCATTCCCGTTCCGGGCATCCCGCATAGCGCTGGTCGCATAGGCTAAGTATTGATTTACCTGGTAAGCTTTCATCATGGAAGCAAATCCCTGCATGGCATGATACAATCGTTCAGCCTTGCTTTCTCCGATCTCCCCGTTTCCGAACACATCTTCTCCAAGCCGGATCGGAACCCGCAGGAAGGCTACTTTTTTGTATATATCTTTTCCGTGGCAGCGTTCAATATTATTGACCAGAAACCGGATGGCATTGGATCCGATGTCGATGGCGGCGAGTGTGATCTGCTCCATAGCTGTTTTATGTTTTTTGTGCATAGTAATCATATAAAGCAAGTTGCGACCGGCAAGGCTTCTTTGCATTTTTCTTTATATAATTGTTTTTTCCTAATACTCTCAAATCTCTTGCTTTGATATTATCTGCCCATTGGATATCAAAAACATCCCGGATCGTTTTTTTTATCTTTTTGTCTAAAATAGGAACCCCTACTTCGATCCGGTTATCTAAGTTCCGGGTCATCCAGTCGGCACTGGAAATGTAGGTCTGTTCTTCCCCGCCACTATGGAAAATAAAGAGGCGCGTATGTTCTAAGTATTTATCGACAATACTGGTTGCCCGTATGTGGTCACTCTGTCCTTTCACCTGCGGTTGCAAACAGCATGTTCCCCGTATGATCAGCCGGATCTCCACGCCTGCCTGACTGGCTTTATATAACAGATTGATCATCCGGGTATCTGTCAAACCGTTAAACTTGGCATAGATATATGCCTTTTTCCCTTTCTTCTTATTCCGGATCTCCTTTTCAATCAGTTTTTCGAAATGGTTCCGCATAAAATAGGGAGAGACGATCAGTTGTTTATAGGTAAAGTGTTTATGCGGGTTTTGAAGGAATTCAAAGACCGCATTTGCATCCAGTGCGATCTGGGGATGGGAGGTCAGTAGTCCGAAGTCACTATATATCTGTGCGGTAGACTCGTTGAAGTTGCCGGTTCCTACATACGTGTAGCCAACGAGCACTCCCTTCTCTTTCCGTTCCACATAGATCAGTTTGCTATGGACTTTCAAACCTGGTATGCCATGAATCACTTTGATTCCGGCTTTTTGTAGTTTATCCGAATTTACTACATTTTGTTCCTCATCAAAACGAGCCATTAACTCCTCTAAAACGATCACCTCTTTCCCATTCTCTGCGGCATTGATCAGTACGTTGATCACTTTAGACTGTTCCGCGGTGCGGTAGAGCGTGATACATATCCTCGAAACTTTCGGATCGATAGCCGCTTCCCGGAGAAAATCAATCACATGGTTAAACGTATGATAAGGGAAATTGAGGAAAATATCTTTCTCCTTGATCACCTGGATGATACTGGAGAAATGAGGGATCTCCGGATGATAAAGGGGAGGAGGGTTGTCATACTCCAACGCCGGATTAACAACCGGGAACTTCATCAGGTATTTCATCATGTGATACCGCCTGCTTCCTAAGATCTTAAAGTCCTTCAATTTTAATTTGGAGGTAAGTATTTCCAGCAGGTCATCCGGCATTTCATGATCATAGACCATCCGGACCGCTTCTCCGTGTTGACGGCTCTCTAAGCTGGCTTCCATTTTTTCCAGCAGGCTTTTGGAGATATCATCATCTACGGTCAGGTTGGCATCCCGTATGACTTTAAATGTATGGGCAGATATCTGGTCATGTGGAAACATAAAGAATATTTCATTCAGACACAACCGGATAATATCATCTAAAAAGATAATGTCTTTCCGTCCTTCCGGAGAAGGTAACTGGACAAACCGGGGGCATTCTTTGGTAATGGGTAAAGGGATGATAGCATACCGGATGCTCTTCTGATCATCCAGACTCATTTTTACGGCATGATAGACATTCTGGTCACTCAGAAAAGGCATCTTCGTGGACTTCCGGATCATCAGCGGCACAATCAGCGGACTCACCTGGCGGGAAAAGTAATCTTTGCAAAAAGCGGTCTGTTCTGCAGAGATCTCTTTTTCATTCAACACATAGATCCCGTTTTGCTCCATCTCCGATAGAATGGACTCATACGTATCCGTAAAAGACTTTTGCGAGGTTTCAATCTGTTCGTACACTTCTGCCAATATGTCTTTTACCGGATATCCTTCTACTGTTTTCTGGTTTTTGCCATCCTTCAGGCGTTGCATCCGTAGCAGGTTCGCCACCCGCACCTTAATGAACTCATCCTGATTGTTGGAGAAAATGCCCAGAAAACGAAGCCGTTGAATGAGAGGTACTGTGTGATCCTGGGCCTCCTGTAAGACCCTGTTATTAAAAGCAAGCCAGCTCAGCTCCCTGTTATATATCTGCATATTCCTCCCTTTATTCTTTTTTATCTATATGAATAAACAAGCAAGGGTGGTAATAGTTCTACCGGTAATGATGGTTTGTTTTTTGTTCTGAATATGTCTATTTTTACTCCCTGAATAGAACCGGAGTAAAACACATTTCTAATACATTTAAATAACCATGAAGACTACCATTCAGATTTTATTGTTTACCATCCTTTCTTTTTCTATCTCAGCTTCAGCTACTGAAACACTCACTCTGCATCATGGCTGGCATATCATACGGGGATTTGATGCTTTCGCAAAGGGGGAACCGGTTGATCTTCCCCATACATGGAACGCTGCCGATGGCATGTATGGCAACACAGATTACTATCGTGGATTGTCTACTTACAGAAAAGCATTGCATGTGCCTGTGGAGTGGGAAGGGAAAAGAATCTTTCTTAAAGTGGATGCGGCACAAACGATTGCGGATGTGTTTGTTGATAATCAATTTGTGATGCAACACCGGGGAGGCTATACTGCCTTTGTTGCTGAATTAACGGATTTTTTGCAGCCAGGAAAAGATGCCAAACTGGATATACTGGTAAATAATACAGCCAATGTAGACATTGCTCCTATTTGTGGGGACTTTAATATTTTTGGCGGACTCTACCGGGGTGTACAATTACTGATCACAGAGGATCTGTGTATAGATCCTACTTACTATGCTTCATCCGGCGTGTTCTTCACGCAAACAGAAGTGTCGGAGCAACAGGCGAAATTAAGAGTAACTACGTTGCTTTCACACCCGGAAAAGAAATATGAGGATTTTGAACTGGAGTTTCAGCTATGGGAAGGGAATAAACAAATCCGGAAACTGACAAGTTCGGTGTTAGATATTGCCCCGGATCTTTTTCAGACCTCTCATTTGCCGGAAGCGCAGGTGACGATGAATATGGAAATTAAAAAGCCCCGGTTGTGGAATGGCACACAGGATCCTTTCCTGTATAAAGGTATCGTTATCCTGCGTCAAAACGGGATGGAGATAGACCGGAGGGAAGAAGAGGTCGGATTCCGTTACTTCCATGCAGACCCGGAAAAAGGTTTTTTCCTGAATGGTAGACCGTATCGCCTGCTTGGAGCCAATTACCATCAGGACAGAGCGGAAAGAGCATCGGCCCTTCACCCGAAAGACTATATGGAAGATTTTGACCTGATGCAGGAGATGGGATCCAATGCTGTGCGGTTCTGTCACTATCCACATGCAAAGTTTGCCTACCAACAGGCAGATCGCCGGGGGCTTGTTTCCTGGCCGGAAATACCCTTTGTAAATGTGTTTGTGAACAATCCGGCTTATAAGGAAAATCTGCGGCAACAATTGCATGAACTTATTCTGCAAAACTATAATCATCCGAGTATTCTCTTCTGGGGACTTTTCAATGAAATAAACTCCGGATGGATGGAAAGACCCTCCCTCATGGTAAAGGAACTCCATCAGTTAGCCCGTCAGTTGGATCCAACCCGTCCGACCATGGGTGCAAGTAATCAGAATGATGACTTCAACGGTTTTACGGATCTGATCGCTTTCAATAAGTATTTTGGCTGGTATGGGAACGATTTCCATGAAATGGGAGAATGGATTGACCAGGAACATGCGAACCATCCCGGACGGATGATGGGTGTGAGCGAATATGGGGCGGGAGGAAGTGTCTATCAACAGATTGATACGCTTGTTCATCCCGACCCCTGGGGTGCATGGCATCCGGAAAACTGGCAGACACTCTACCATATAGAGAACTGGAAACAACTTCAACAAAGGGAATTCCTGTGGTGCAACTTCATCTGGTGTATGTTTGATTTCTCCGTTGCCAGCAGAAAGGAAGGGTCTGTTTTCGGCCGGAATGACAAAGGAATGGTAACGTATGACAGACAGGTAAAGAAAGACTCTTTCTATTTTTATAAAGCAAACTGGAACAAGAACGAAAATGTACTCTATATTGCAGACCGGCGTAACGATCAGCGTAGACAACCGGAAACAACTATTCAGGTGTTTAGTAACTGTGGGGAAGCGGAACTTTTCGTCAATGGTGTTAGTTTCGGAAAACGTGCTCCGGATGCTGTCCACGTCCTTACCTGGGATCACATACCCATCCAAAAAGGGGAGAACCGGATCGAAGTAAAGAATAAAACCATGAAAGATGAGTGTACATGGTGGAGATAGATCCCCTATACTAATTCCAGCTCTTTCAACAGTCCCGGTATGTTTGCCTCAAAGTTCACCCCAAAACGGTGGTCTGTTCCGGCAAGATAAGTCGTCATAATACTATTTGCGGTAAAGCGGACAGCGATCCGGGTTGCTTCATTCAGACTGAAATCATTCATCAGCCCGGCTAATACCGTACTGGCAAAGATATCTCCTGTGCCGTGATAACTACCTGGTATGCGTGATACGGCAATAAAATCTGTCGTGTTTGTATGGGCATCATAGGTTGCCGCCCCTAACTCTTCCTCCTGAAAATAGACCCCGGTCAGGACGATCTTTTCCGGTCCCAGTTCACTGAGCCTGAGTAAGGTTTCTTCGATATAAGCATGCGTATAAGGCCCCGGGTTATAAGGTTGTCCTAATAGTAATGCCGCCTCCGTCAGGTTGGGAACGATGATATCCGCTTGCTTGCATAACTCTTTCATGCCGGTAGCAAATTCCGGAGTAAACACCTTATAGAGTGTTCCGTTGTCTGCCATCACTGGGTCCACTAAAACCAGATTCTCTTTGGTTTTGAATTCCTCAAAGAAAGCCCCGACGATATCCAACTGTTCAAATGAACCGAGGAAACCACTATATAATGCATCAAATTGTAAATCTAAGGATTTCCAGTGCCGGATGAACGGACGCATATCTTCGGTCAGATCCCGGTAGGTGTAGCCGGAAATTCCCCCTGTATGGGTGGAAAGGACTGCTGTCGGCAATGCACTTGTTTCGATGCCTGCTGCTGAAAGAACCGGCAGTGCAACTGTCAGTGAACACTTGCCGAAACCGGACAGATCATGCACGGCTGCTACTCTTTTTTGTCTTTTGATCGATTTCATCTTCTCCATTGTTTTATATGAAACAAGCACATGAAAGGTTTTGTTGGGAGGTGTAAAAATGCTGAAACAACTCCCGAACATAAGCCTTCCTTCAAATGTTAATTAAATAACAAGTACGAGTGCAAATTTAGATAGAATGTAATGGAAATAAAACATGTTATTAAAAATCAACGGGGAGTGTTTACCTTGGTTGACGGGTCGCAGATTGCGGGTTTGATCACCTTTCTTAAAAAAGATAAAGATCTGATGGTCATTGATCACACAGAAGTGGATAGCCAGTTCAGCGGACAGGGATGGGGACGTAAGTTAGTACATGAATGTGTGAGGTATGCACGTGATAATAATATGAAGATCACTCCGCTGTGCTCTTTTGCCAGACGGATCTTTAATCAGGAGCCGGAAATCCATGATGTATTATATCCTGCCGGCCATAAATAACCATACAAGACCAAAACATACAATTAACTATGACAGATAAAAAGTAAAGGTGATAGCGGATGGTCCCTATCAGGTAACCGGTGGTGTCGCATTGGATCTTTTGCGCTACATAACCAACCATAAGGGATATTCCGTAGACTATGACCGTATGAAAAAATACCCGGAACGGGAAACCTATTTCCTGTGCCGTTGCGGAGACAGTAAAAATAAGCCTTATTGCGATGGGGCACATAAGCAGGTGGGATTCGTCGGGACAGAGACCGCCAGCCACGCGGCTTATGACGATATGGCAAAATGTATTGAAGGGAAACTAATGGATCTTATGGATGCGGAGGAACTTTGTTCTGTAGCCCGCTTTTGTGATACCAAAAGTGGTACCTGGAATCTTATTGAAACAGCGGAAAACCTGGATGCGAAAGACATCATCACACATCAGTGTAAGTTTTGTCCCAGTGGCCGGCTGACAGCCGTAACCAAACAAGGGGAGAGACTGGAACCTTATCTTCCGCAGGAGATCAGTATGCTGGAAGATCCCTTGATCCATAAAGTGGCACCGATATGGGTAAAAGGGGGCATTCAAATTGAAGATGCCAACGGAAAACCCTATCCGGTACGAAACCGGGTCACTTTGTGTTGCTGTGGTAAAAGCCAAAATAAGCCATTTTGTGATGCCACTCACGTGGATGAATGAACCTGTTCATTCATCCCGTAAGGCATCTGTCGGGCTTATATTACTCGCTGAATAGGCGGGATACCAAATCCCGGCTATGACCATCCCAGCTAAAATGATCCATGTAATAAGATTGGTAATAAGGAACCGGGGAATCATGTGATCCGGCAGAAAACTCCCATAGGATTTTATATCTTCTCCCAGCGTCTCAATGAGTCCTGCAAAAATAAATTGCATTTCAATCAACATAGCCGGTAGGACAGCTATGCTTAGCAAGATCAATCCCTCCGTGATAAACAGCTTTTGAATATCTGATATGCGGGAACCCATGGCACGTCGTATGCCAATCTCTTCTCTCCTTACATGCACGCGGTACCAGAATGTCCCGAATACACAAAGCAGTATGTTGACAAACAGAAAGATAACCAACGCAGTATGCATTCGTATGGTATTGGTCATACCTGCTTTGTAATCCATCTTTATATCTTCCTCCGGAAAGTAGTTCAGAGATGTCAGATAGTAGTTCCCCATTTTCAGTTCAGGGCTCATCTCTTTGCTGAATGCAGGGATAAATTGCGAATAGGGAATGTTTCCTTTCGTACGGAATGCAAGGATGGCAGAATTGAAATTTGTTTCATCCATCCGTTGCGGAATAAACATAGCAGCATAAGGACGTAGATAGTTAAAGTGTTTAATATCGTCGATTACCCCTGCCACACGGAACTGTGCATAGGGGGGCTCTGCCTGTTCAATCCATTTTCCCAGAGCTGATCCTTCGGGAAATAACTGGTCTGCCGTCATCTGAGTGATCAGAATATGGGCAGGATCATTCCAGTCGTAGTCTTTCATGGAAACAGTTGTTTTCCCCTGATTAGCTGTGTGGCGGAACACCTGAAAATAATCTTCTTCGGGAATAAAAGGAAATGCCTGTACTTCGGCGTGAAGCGTCGTATCTTCTGTACTTCTGTAGTTTTGAGTATATACAGCCAGCACGGGCATGGCATGGTAACCCGCTGCGAGGGCTACGGACTCTACTTCCGGATGCTCTTTGATGCGCCTGGTGATTCTGCGGAAGTTTTCCAACGCATGGGAAGGACTGCTTTCTGCCTCCTGGAATTCCTTATGATCTTCAGGCAAAATCCCTAATCCCACCATATACGTATTTGTCAGGTCCCGGTGGGAAGTAAGATTTTTGTTATATCCTAACACGAAGAAATAATCCACCATATACCAGATCAAACAGAAAACAATCAATAACTCCAGTGTGATCCAGATATTTTTCTTCCAGTGGTGTATTATATGTTTACAGATGACTTTTAGCATACTCATTGTTATTTATTATGGAGGGAATAAACTATTTCACGCCGGGAAGCACGCCACGCCGGAATGATTGTGATCATCATATTCAAAAGGAGACATAACAGGAACGCAATGATAAAAATAGTGTAGTTCAGCAGAACAGAGGGAGCAATTACCACATCAATATGTTCAGGGACAGCGTTGACATATATTTGTCCGGTGCCGATATGTATGATCCATCTGCGGAAGAGGTGAACCAACAGGTAAGAAAATAACAACCCGGTCACTGCCCCCATAAAAGTAAAGAGCATATTTTCGACCATCAACTGTTTCATTAATCCCCCTTTCATTGCACCGAACACTCTTCTGACTCCCATCTCAGATAGCCGTCGTTCCATCTGGGAGTCAGCCATCCCTGCAAGACTGATAGCCGGAACCAGTAAAAGGAGAAGGAACAGCAGCATATACCGTAGAATAATTTTCGTAGCATGTATATCCTGGCGGCTGCTTAATCTGAAAATAGATAGCCAGTGCCTGTCCGGCTGTCCGTTCACCGTAAACTGAATACTTTCAAGCGATGAATCATAGCGGCGGATCATTTCTTCCATTTCTTTTTTTTACCTTCTCTACCTCTTTCACGGAAGGTGCCAGCATATAGGCCCCAAAGTTACCCAATGTGTTTTCCGTGTTTCCCCAGGATGTCACCAGATTGGGATGAGCACTATAAGGTAGCCATATCTGGGCATAGGTTCTTTCCGTAATATAAGACGGTTCTTCTACTACACCGCAGACCCGGTATGGCTTGAAATTGATGGTGATATACAGTCCTGCTGCCTTTGTTGTTCCAAACAATTGCCGGGCAAGTGGTTCGCTAATGACTGCCGTCTGTATGCCGGATTGCATATCTGCATCCGTGAAAGGAGCACCATCTGTAAAATGAAAAGAAAAGACCTTCCAGAATCCGGTATCCACATACTTTGAAGTAGGGGAGATTAATTCAGCGCTGTTATCCGGCTGGATCTGTACTTCACCCCAACCCTCGTATATGGCTGTCACGGCTTCGGGAGTTTGCAGGGAGTATATACATTTTTGAATGGTTTCCAGAGATAGCCGGCTGATCCTCCTGGAGCCATCCGGCTGGACTATTTCCCCAAACCGGAAGACAAGCATCCGGTCCCGTCCGGTTTCCGGATAGACATTGGCCACTTTCAGATAGAACACAATGGCAAGCACCATGATCATCGAAATAGAAAAAGCCGTAGCCAGCATATAAATGAAACAATATAAACGGTTTTGTTTTAAAACCTGCCAGGCCTGTTTAATGGAATGTCGTAACATGTTCATTCAAGGTTAATCTTTATTTCTATTATCTCTGGTCTATTCATTATTAGAGTAGAGTTAATTTCGGTCAATCCAATTACAAAATGTATGCCAGGTGTTTAATTGTTTGATATATAGTGATTAATGATTTGGGTGAAATGTTCATTATCGAACACTGTGTTCAGTTTTAGGATTGTAAGGAATTAAAATAAAGTTCCCTATTACAATCAAATCCCGGCCAACACATAAAATAATTATCAAAATATTTTGTATGATAAATATATTTTATTTCCTTGCAACGGTATTTAGTATTCACCCTTAAATGATAGAAAGGGTACAATTATGTTAGTCAGAAAATAAAAAAAACACAGGAATTAAGTTGGCTTATCAGGATAAGCCTTTGCAACCGGTACTTGCCTAAGTTATCGCAATGATTAATTCCACCATTATCACAAATATTTTATTCACGCTGATATATAAGCAGCCATGGATATTGTATGTCCTATTGTCTTATATATCATAAAAACCAGTATCATGAGCAATTCTGCAAATGAACAGGCTTATTATGCGAAAAAAGTTACCTGCCAAAGGTATGCTTATCAATTAACTAACAAGAAAAAAGAAACAAATGAATAAATTAAGATTAGATCATGAGATGCCCGAGTGCATCAGTGATTGGGGCTGGCAATTTCATCATATCGGAATACCTACCCACGAACAGAAACCAGGCGAGTGGCATATTCCCCACCTCAAAATTCATGTGGCCGGATTTCCACAAAGTCCGTTCGGCATCGAATGGATGAGGTTTGACCCCGGATGCGGTATAAGTGAGTTGACACAAACAGTACCACATATCGCTTTCGTAGTACCTGACCTGGACTGGGAATTAGCAAACCGCAACCTGAATATTCTCTCATCGCCCAGTAGTCCTTCCGGAGGTGTTAGGGTGGCCATGATAGAGTACAATGGTGCGCCGGTCGAGCTGATGGAATTTGAAAAAGTGCAATAGTAATCACTTTTATAAGCGCTTGAATATTTATAAAAGAACTACCGGATTTGATCCGGTAGTTCTCACTCAAAACAGCTTCTTTCCCGCATTCATTTATTAAAAAATAGTCTTTGTTCCCCGCTTTCGCGGGAACACGGAAGTTCTTCCAACCACAACTATGTGAAACCCATGGCTGAGAAATCTGCCATGGGTTTCACATACGGTTATTCACATTTCACCCCTTTCGGGATAATTCTCAAAAGTTTGTGACACAGGTTTACTCTGGTCGTCTTACCAGAAGTATATATAAAATGCGGCTGTGATACACAGGATAATGCAGCTATGGATCACATCCCATTTATTCCAACTGGCACGGGTTGCTGCTTTCTCTTCCGGAGTAGCCGAACCATACACCAGACCACGGATCTTTTCTATGTCCGGAGCTTTCGTGCAATAGCTGACAATAATTACTACCAGAATACAGAACAGGAACATCCATCCGCAGAAGAATAACCAGTTCAAATCATAGAATACTGATTTGAAGAGGGAATCTCCGGCATTTACACCCGCTGTTGTATAATAAACTTTAGCCCCCAGGCGGGTCATACCGATAATAAATCCGGAAAGCAATCCCCACATACCTCCAAGGGCAGAAGCACGTTTCCAGGTAATCCCCATCAGGAAGGCTGCGGCAATACCTGGTGCAAGCACGGACTGAACGTCTTGTAAGTAAGTATATAGAACATCTCCGACACTCCGCATGATCGGTATCCAGAGTATACCTAAAACAACGATCACAACAGTAGCCATCTGTCCAATGACCACTAACTTCTTCTCAGGAGTCTCCGGTTTGAATTTTTTATAGAAATCAATGGTAAACAACATGGCAGAAGAGTTAAACAGCGAAGCTAAGGAACTCATCAATGCTGCTAAAATACCACAAACAACCAACCCTTTTACACCTGCAGGAAGTAGTTTGGCAACTAAAGTAGGGAAGGCAGCATCTGTATTATGCACACCATTTTCCAGCAACGGAAGAAATCCTTCCGCACCGTTTGCCAGACTATGCTGATGCAGTGCAAAAGCGATCATGCCGGGAATAAGGAAGAGGAATACCGGGAGAAGTTTCAGGTAAGCACCAAAGATAGCACCCCGGCGGGCTTGTTGTTCATTCTTACCGGACAGCACACGCTGAACGATAAACTGGTCTGTACACCAATACCAGAAACCAATGATCGAAGAACCGATCAGCGCACCAAGCCAGGGGAATTCCTGGTCGTTATTGTTCCGGATCAGGTTGACCATGGTATCTCCATATTCATTTACCGGAGTCGCAGAACAATAGGCCAACACTTGTTCCCATCCGCCAACTTCTTTTAGTCCAAGTACCAGAATGATCAGTGAACCTAATAAAAGGATAGGAGTTTGAAGAACAGAGGCGTAAAGTACTGATCTCATTCCACCGAAAATAGTGTATAGGGCAGTTAACAAAACCAGGCCGATCGCTGCGATCCAGAAAAAGTCAATGCCCCAGATCTCTTCGATACCGAACACCTGCTGGAAAACCAACCCTCCAGCATAGACTGTTACCGCCACTTTAGTCAGAACATAACTGACTAAGGATATCAAGGAAAGAATCGTACGGGATTGAGAGTTATAACGTTTTTCTAAAAACTCAGGCATGGTGAGCACCATACTACGGGAATAAAAAGGAACAAACACCCAGCCTAAGATCAGGATCATCCATCCCTGGATTTCCCAGTGTGCCATTGCCATACCACTGGATGCTCCTGTTCCGGCAAGACCGATCAGGTGTTCCGAACCGATATTGGAGGCAAAAATAGAAGCCCCGATAGCTATCCAGGTCGCATCCCGGCCACCTAAGAAGTAGTCCCCGGAGTTGTCCTGTTTCTGTTTAAGTACCCATACGATAATTCCAATTAAGGCTAATGAAAATAACCCTATAACAATAAAATCAAGTGTTTCCATAAAGTGTGTTTCTCATGTTCCCGTGTGGCCTTCTCATTTAGGGGCTACAGCGGGATTTTTTCTATTCTCCGGACATGTCGGCCTCCTTCAAAGGGAGTTGATAGGAAAGCTTCAATTATTCCGGTTGCTTCCTCCTGACTGATAAACCTTCCGGGCATCACTAAAATATTGGCATCGTTGTGTCCTCTGGCTAATGCTGCAATTTCTTTTTTCCAGCACAAAGCTGCACGTACGCCCTGATGTTTGTTTAATGTAATTCCTATTCCGTTTCCGGCACCACAGATCGCAATGCCCGGATATACTTCTTGTTTTTCAATTGCCCCGGCTAAAGGATGGGCAAAGTCCGGATAATCACAACTCTCTGTAGAATAAGTCCCAAAATCTTTATAAGGCAATCCTTTCGAATCCAATAGTTGCTTTACAAATTCTTTGAGTTCATATCCTGCATGGTCGCAACCTAATCCAATTGTTCTCATTGTTTATCAGTATAGAGGTAAAAAGAGATTATAAAAAACAATGAAGAAACGCAGATGACGCAGAGTGATGCGGATAATTATTTCATTATCTTTTTATAATATTTGTCTGCGTATTCTGCGTCATCTGTGTTCAATCGTTTTTTTATAACATCCGCTTAGAGTTTTATGCTATAAATTCTTTGACTTGTTGATATACGTTTTCTCCTGTAAATCCTAACTTTTGGTCTAATACTTTATAAGGAGCAGAGAATCCGAAAGATTCCATTCCCCATATTTTACCATTGCAGCCAACCAGTCCCTGAAGGTTCACTGGAAGTCCGGCTGTCAGACCGAACACTTTGCTGCCGGTTGGAATTACAGATTCCTGGTATGCTTCCGTCTGGTCACGGAATCTTCCTTCAGACGGAGCAGACACGATACGAACTTTTACGCCATCTTTGCGTAACAGCTCCGCACCTTCCACCAAAGTAGATACCTCAGAACCGGAGGCAACCATAATTACATCAGGATTCCCGTCACATTCTACGATGTACGCACCTTTTTCTGCCTGCAATGCCTCCGCATAGCGACTTGATTGGAAAGGAAGGTCTGTGATATTCTGACGGGAAAGAATTAATGCAGTCGGGGTCGAAACATTTTCCATAGCCATTTTCCAGGCAATAGTTGTTTCCGTAACATCCGCAGGACGAAGAACCAATAGTGAACTGTGTCCTTTATGATTTTTCAGCTTTTCAAGCAGACGGATCTGAGCTTCCTGTTCTACAGGCTCATGGGTTGGCCCATCTTCACCTACACGGAATGCATCATGTGACCAGATAAATTTAACCGGTAACTCCATTAATGCTGCCATACGCACGGCTGGTTTCATGTAGTCGGAGAACACGAAGAATGTACCGCAGGCTGCGATCACACCTCCATGTAGCGCCATACCTATACAGACACAAGCCATTGTCAGCTCTGACACACCAGCCTGATAGAATGCACCACTAAAATCATCTTTCGTCAGTGCATGTGTTTTCTTCAGGAATCCATCTGTTTTGTCTGAGTTGGAAAGGTCAGCAGAAGCACAGATCATATTTTCTACCTGGGTAGCTAATACGCCTAAAACAGTGGCAGAAGCAGCACGGGTTGCCTGGTTTGGTTTCTGTTCAATCGCTTTCCAGTCAATCGCCGGAGCCGTACCAGCAAACCATTTACCCATTTTTTCTGCCAGTTCAGGATTGGCTTTCGCCCATTCTTCCTTCGCAGCATGACGTTCGGCAACAATAGCTTCCAGCTCTTTTATTCGTTTTGCATATAACTCCTGTACTTCAGGGAAAATAACAAAAGGATTGGCAGGATCACCTCCTAAACGCTTTACAGTCTCTTCGTAAGAAGCTCCGGCAGCACTTAAAGGCTGTCCGTGAGTGGATACTTTGTTTTCGAATGAACTGTCGTCTGCGGTTACAGCACCTTTACCCATGATGGTGTTACCGATGATCAGCGTAGGTCTTGTTGATTCTGCTTTTGCTTCATCCAAAGCCTTACGGATCTCGTTCACGTCATTACCGTTGATGGTGATCACTTTCCATCCCCAGGCTTCATATTTTTGTGCTACCTTTTCACAGGTTACATCTTCTACTTTTGTTGAAAGCTGAATATTATTTGCATCATAGAACATGATCAGGTTATCTAACCCTAATGTACCGGCTGTACGACCTGCACCCTGTGAGATCTCCTCCTGGATACCTCCATCCGAAATGTAAGCATAGATCGTCTGGCTCATCTGTTCCCCTAAACGGGCTTTCAGGAATTTAGCGGCAATAGCAGCACCTACTGCATAGGTATGTCCCTGTCCAAGAGGACCGGAGGTGTTTTCCACACCACGCATCACATCTACCTCCGGATGACCTGGAGTTACACTGCCCCACTGACGGAACTGTGATAATTCCTCCATCGAATATTTTCCGGTGAAAGAAAGAACAGAATAAAGCATAGAAGACATATGCCCCGGATCCAGAAAGAAGCGGTCTCTTGCTTCCCATTTCGGATTTTTCGGGTCAAATACTAAGTATTCCGAATACAATACGTTGATGAAATCTGCGCCACCCATAGCACCTCCCGGATGACCGGAATTCGCTTTTTCTACCATGGATGCAGCCAGGATACGTATGTTATCGGCTGCCTTGTTCATTATTTTAATATCGTTCATTCTGATGAATTATTTAAAATTTTTTGCAAAGATAGTCAAACTCTTCATATTCAGAGAGCATCTTTTAAACAAACAATTCATTCTCGGTAAAGTTGCCTGTTTTTTTGTATTTCTCATACAATGCGAGATATATCTGATGATTCTCCGGATCAGGATGATATTCTTTGGCAAATCCTTGTCCCATTGCCCGTTGTGCATCCTCTATCTTTGCATAGGTACCAGCTGCTACTGCAGCAAACATAGCTGCCCCAAAAGCACAGGCCTGCTCTACTTTGGCTACTTTGATAGGCATATTCAATACATCTGCCAGTGTTTGCATCACAAAAGGAGACTTCAAAGAAATACCTCCTATACCAATCACACTGTCAATCTGTATGCCCTGGCTCAGGAAACGATCTACGATCGCTTTGGAACCGTAAGCAGTTGCTTCCACCAAAGCACGAAAGATGAGGGGAGCAGTGCTACCCAGATTCAATCCGGTGATGGTCCCTTTTACTAACTGACTGGCATCCGGAGTCCGGCGGCCGTTCATCCAGTCTATGGCCAGGATCGTACTTTGTTGAACCGGGACCTGGGCTGCTTCCTCAGAAAGAGCAGGAATGATCCGGTCCATCGTATCTGTGATAAGCATTGTTTTTACTTCATCACTGATCATCGTGTTTTTGGCAAGAATGTTTTCCAACGGCCATGCAATCACTTTCCTGAACCAGGCATAAATATCCCCGAAACCGGATTGACCGGCTTCCAGGCCGACCATACCCGGAATCACTGATCCGTCTACCTGGCCACAGATACCCGGGATCAGTTTGTCACCAATCTCTTCATAGGAAGACACCATAATATCACAGGTGGAAGTTCCGATCACACGTACAAATGTGCGTGGAGTAATCTCTGCACCAACAGCACCCATATGGCAATCAAACGCACCAACTCCTACCGCTACGTTGGTGGTCAGTCCCAGCCGTTCAGCCCATTCCGGAGTCAGGTTGCCTATGCAGGTGTCACTTGTATAGGTCTTTTCAAAAAGATGGCCCCGGAAACCGGCTAACAATGGTTCCAGGGTGGTCAGGAATTCTTCCGAGGGAAGTCCTCCCCATTCTTCTAACCACATGGCTTTATGTCCGGCTGCACAACGGCTACGATACACCTCTTCCGGTCTGGTCACCCCGGTGATTAGTGCCGGCATCCAGTCGCAGTGTTCTATCCAGGCATATGCATCTTTCCGGATGCTTTCATCCTCACGGAGAACATGGGTGATTTTAGCCCATACCCATTCGGAAGAATAAATGCCACCTTCGTAAGCAGTATAGTCTATTTCCCATTTTTTTGCCAGTTCATTGATTTCACCAGCTTCCCGGATCGCTGTATGGTCTTTCCAGAGCACAAACATCGCATTCGGATTTTCAGCATGTTGCGGTAATAAAGCCAGTGGGGTTCCTTTCTGGTCTGTCAGTACAGGAGTACTACCGGTGGTATCGAAAGCAATTCCCACTACTTTTTCTGCGGTTCCGGCCGGACATAGTGCCAGTGCCTCCTTCACAGAAGCCTCCAGTCCCTCGATATAATCTAAAGGATGTTGGCGATACTGGTTAAGTGCAGGGTTACAATATTTGCCATCCATCCATCGGGAATAACACTTCACTGCAGAAGCCAGTTCCTCTCCGGTGGAGACGTTTACGATTACGGCACGGCAGGAATCCGTACCGTAATCCAAACCAATTACATAGGTTTCACTATTCATGGTTTACGGCTGTAAAGAACGGTTCAACATATAATAAAGATCGTTGTAACGCAACTCTTTTTTGAATTCGCTGATCGTCGTATTTTTGTAAATAGTTACCAGCTCAATACCAGCTATGTCTGCATAGTCTTCCAGATATTCATTGGTCAGATCATAGGAGAAAGCCGTATGATGAGTTCCACCGGCCAGGATCCATGCGGCAGCGCCGATTTCCAGGTTGGGTTGAGGAATCCATAATGCACTTGCCACCGGTAAATTAGGCATAGGAATATCCTGATCCAGCACATCCACATTGTTGACGATCATACGGAAACGGTTTCCCATATCCACAATGGTTGCAGCCACTCCTGCACCTGCATGAGAGGTGAACACCAGCCGGGCCGGATCTGCTTTGCCGCCAATACCTAACGGATGTACTTCCAGACGAGGTTTTTGAGCTGCTATCAGCGGACAGATCTCTAACATGTGAGCCTGGAGAATAGCGCTCTTCTCTCCGTCAAAATGGTAGGTATAATCTTCCAGGAAAGAACAGCCTCCGGGAAGACCCTGTCCCATTACCCAGAAACTCCGGTAAAGGGCCGCTGTTTTCCAGTCTCCTTCCGCACCGAATCCATATCCTTCCGCCATCAGGCGTTGAGACGCAAGGCCTGGTAACTGATCCAGTCCATGTAGTGCATCAAAGTTAGTTGTAAAACCTTTGGCCTTTTTATCTTTCAGGAATCGTCTCAGGGCAATCTCTTCCCGGGCGGCTTCCCGTACCTGGCCATGGTCTTTAGCTCCTTTTTTACAATTATCTGCCCATTCATATTCTTCTTCGTAAACAGCTACCAGTTCGTCAATATCTGCCTCTGTCACCTGATCCTGATAAGCCACCAGATCACCGATCGGATAATAGTCCACATGGTAGCCCAGACGGATCTCTGCTTCCACTTTGTCGCCATCCGTAACAGCCACATTATTCATGTTATCCCCGAAACGGATGATACGCATATCCTGTGCATCTGCCCAGGCTGCGGCCACTCTCATCCATACGGCGATTTTACCCTGTACTTTCTCATCTGACCAATGCCCTACCACCACTTTGCGGTTCTTACGCATACGGCTTACGATGTGACCAAATTCACGGTCACCATGAGCACTTTGGTTTAGGTTCATGAAATCCATATCAATCTTGTCGAATGGAATTTCTTTATTGAACTGCGTATGAAGATGGAGGAGAGGTTTTTTATAATCCATCAGTCCGTGGATCCACATTTTAGCAGGGGAGAAGGTATGCATCCAGGTGATCACCCCAATACATTTTGAATCGTTGTTTGCTGCCCGGAAAGTATCCGCCACCTCAGGCGAAGAATTGACAGTACCTTTGTAAACGACTTTTACCGGGAGAGTTCCCGATTCATTTAGTCCTTTTACCATTTCATTAGAGTGTGCGTCAACCTGTATGACTGCATCTCCACCATACAAAAGCTGGGCGCCAGTGACGAACCAAACTTCCAGATCATTAAAATTCATGGTTTCTTAGATTTAAATTTGTTATTATATAATTCTTACTTTATTTTTTCTGCCCGTAATAAGCATCCGGGCCATGTTTTCGATTGAAATGTTTCGTGATCAGATGGTCATTCATGGTCAGCTCCGGGTTGATCCGGTAGGAGAGGAAAGCCATTTTAGCCACCTGTTCCAACACGACAGCGTTATGTACGGCTTCATCTGCATCCTTTCCCCAACTGAACGGGCCGTGATTCCCTACCAGTACCCCGGGAATATGCACCGGGTTTAATCCGGCAAAACCTTCTACGATCACGTGGCCGGTCTCCTTTTCATATTCTCCTTCTATCTCTTTCCGGGTCATGGGACGGGTGCAGGGAATAGCCTGACTAAAGTAATCCGCATGAGTAGTCCCGATATTGGGAATAGCCAGTCCGGCCTGTGCCCAGGCCGTTGCGTAAGTAGAGTGTGTATGAACAATACCACCGATTTCCGGAAAGGCATGATATAAAACTAAATGGGTAGGAGTGTCAGAAGAGGGCTGAAGTGTCCCGTCAAGTATATTCCCCGCTAAATCCAGTGTGACCATATCCTCTGGTTTAATCTTTTCATAAGAAACGCCGGATGGTTTGATTACCACAATCCCTTTTTCCCGGTCAATCGCGCTTACATTTCCCCAAGTGAAGATCACAAGCCCATGCTCAACAAGTGCTAAATTAGCCCGGAATACCTGTTCTTTCAGTTCGTCTATACTCATATATGTACCTTTTATACGTTGGTCTTTTTATTCTTCCTGGTGGTTTACTATACTTACGGTGTAAATGTAACACTTTATGGTTTTAAGAATAAAAAAAAGGCTATGTTTTAAAACATAGCCAAGCACTTCATAATCAACTTGCTGTATAAGCAGTAAAAGTGGATAAAATGGAGACCGTATCAGAGGGAGAAGTAGCCGTCTTCTAACAGTTTATCATATTTTTCTTTATTGAACGTATAATAAAAAGCACCTCTTTTGGAACTTTTCTTATCCTTTTCATCCAGTTTTTCCAGAATATCCATGGCGTTTAATTTCTTCCGGAAATTACGTTTATCCAGAGTGGTCTGGTAAATGGCTTCATACAGATTCTGAAGCTGGGGAAGAGTAAATTTTTCAGGAAGAAGGTCAAAGCCGACCGGTCGTGTCGCGGCTTTTCTTTTTAAAATAGATAGAGCATCTTTGATCATATGTGCATGATCAAAGATCAAATCCGGTATTTCTGCGACTTTTGTCCAGGTAGCATTATATTGCTTCAATAACTCTTCGTCAAAAGTATTCATATTCACCAAAGCGTAGTACGCTACGGAGATTACCCTTTCCCCAAGGTCACGTGATACCTCTCCGTAAGCGCCTACCTGTTCCATAAAGATATTATCCAGGCCGGTGCAGTCATGCAGCACTCTGGATGCTGCATCCTTAACACTTTCACCCTCTTTTACGAAGCCGCCCATTAAAGACCACTGGCCTTTTAAGGGTTCAAACTTTCGCTTGTATAACAGTACGTTTAATTCCTGATTATTAAACCCTAAAATTATACAGTCTACAGATACATAAAACTTGACTTCGTTTTGATAGAATGTGGCTGGCATGATCTTTAAGAATTAAGAATTACTGATTCTGTTAATTAGCACAATTTACGTGCTCCGTCGCTGATCACAACTTCATACAGCTTAGGTTCACGTCCATATTTTTCTTTATAAGAGGTGAATGCTTTTTCAATGAAAGCTTCATATTTGTCTTCTTTCACTAAATTAATAGTACAACCTCCGAAACCACCACCCATCACACGGGATCCGGTAACACCACATTCTTTTGCAATGTCGTTAAGGAAGTCCAGCTCTTCACAGCTTACTTCATATAGTTTACTCATACCATGATGAGTTCCATACATTCTGTCACCTACTGTTTCATAATCTCCTTTTTCCAAAGCAGCACATACGTCCATCACGCGTTGAACTTCTTCAATCACATATTCAGCACGCATATAGTCTTCCTCTGTCACTTCCGCTTTTACTTCATTCAGCATATCCATCGTTGCATCCCGGAGGAATTCTACTTCCGGATGATTTTTACGGATCGCAGCCGCTACTCTTTCACAGGATTCACGGCGCTTGTTGTAGGCAGAAGAGGCCAGTTCGTGTTTAACCACTGAATCCAGCAATACTAATTTATATCCCTGGGGATTGAATGGATAGTATTTATATTCCAGCGAACGGCAGTCCAGCAACATCAGGCTTCCCTCTTTACCGAATACGGAAGCGAACTGGTCCATAATACCACATTTCACACCGCAGTAATTGTGCTCAGTTGCCTGGCCGATCTTAGCCAGTTCAAATTTATCAATGTTCAGATCAAACAGATCATTCAGGGCAAAAGCGTAGGTGCTTTCTAAAGCAGCAGAAGAGGACATGCCGGCTCCTAACGGAACATCTCCGGAGAAAGCCGTATCAAAACCTGCAATCTTGCCACCTCTTTTAATGATCTCACGGCAAACACCGAAAATATATCTGGCCCAGCTTGCCTGAGGGGCATCCTCTTCATTCAATCCGAACTCTGCGGTTTCATTCAGGTCTAATGCTACGGCACGAACTTTATCTGTTCCGTTTAATTTAATTTCTGCTACCATTCCTTTATCGATAGCACCCGGAAATACGAATCCACCATTGTAATCTGTGTGTTCACCGATCAGATTAATACGTCCGGGAGAGGCATATACAGATCCGGTAGCCCCGTCGAAGTGTTTGGCAAATCCTTCTCTAACCAATTCTACATTCATGATTTTTACAGCTTTAAGGTAATAATATTAATGATAAAAAGAGAGATTATCTAAAATAGTGCGTTTAGATAATCCCTCCATATTTTTTCTGTTAAATGATTTTAATTATTCAACGGGAATGTCTTTGTTCACGTTTTTGCTACCGATCAATGCATAATACAACAAGTAACCTAAGCTCAGGAATGGAACCCAGTAAGAAGCTAAGTAACCGGCATTGTCTGCAACAAAATTCTGAACCAATGGGAAGATACCACCACCGCAAACAAGCATCATAAAGATACCGGATGCAGAAGCTACATATTTTCCTAATCCTTCTACTGCCAGATTGAAGATACCACCCCACATTACGGAAGTACACAAACCGCAAAGTACAAGGAAGATCGCATTAATAGGTACTTCCGCTGTACCGAATGAAATAGTTGGATCTGTCTGGACAACAGGCATCAGCATCGTAGTGGATACCGGTGAGAAGATCGCTAACAGAACCAGTACCATTCCTGTTCCGGAAGCAACAGTAAGCATCGTTTTACTGGACACTTTTCCTCCGATAGAAGCCCCTATGAAACGTCCGATCAACATCAGGAACCAATACGTTCCGGCTACTACTCCGGCAGAAGCAGCGCCTCCGGCAACACCTGTAGCAGGGTCAGCCAGGAATAACATCATGGTACTTGGGATACCTACTTCAACTCCTACATATACACCAATTGCGATCGCACCCAACACGAAGTGACGGAATGACCATGCGCTATATTTTGAGTTTGCTAATGAAGCATCTGCTTTGGTAATATGTGGTTCAGGAATGCTCACAAAGAAAAGTACGATACCAGCTACGGCAAAAATACCCATCGCCATGTACATCACAGGATAGATGTCTGTAATGTTTGCTTTTGCTACTTCACCAACCAGAGCACCCACCAGGATAGGAACTAATGTACCCATCAATGAATTGAAAGATCCTCCGATCTGGATTAACTGGTTACCTTTGTTACCACCACCACCTAATGTGTTCAACATTGGGTTTACTACTGTATTCAACATACACATAGAGAAACCAGCAATGAAAGCACCGATCAGATAAATAGCGAAGCTGGCTGCGCCTCCGGATAAAACCTGAACACCTACTCCGACAAATCCGACAACGATCGCAATCAAAGCAGTCTTTTTATAACCAATTTTTTCCAGCAGTTTACCGGCAGGAATACCCATGACGGCATAAGCTGCAAAGTTGGCAAAGTTACCTAACATCCCCAGGAAGTTAGAAACCCCAAACTGGTTTTTAAGTACAACACCCATCGGTGCTGCCAGGTTCGTAACGAATGAGATCATACCGAAAAGTAAGATCATCATGATAATCGGAAGTGTGTAATTCTTCTGTTGTGTTGATTCCATTTTTTGATTCTTTTAGTTATTAATTGATTTAGTTATTATTCAACGGAGAATGCATAAACGGTTTTACTTTCAAAAACCTCGCCCGGACGAAGTAGGGTAGAAGGATATTCCGGTTTGTTCGGGCTGTCCGGGAAATGTTGGGTTTCCAGACACAAAGCGGCCCTCTCCGGATAACGTTGTCCGTTTTTTCCTTCGAAATTGCCGGTCATCCAGTTTCCGGTATAAAGTTGTACACCCGGTTCTGTAGTATAGGTCTCCATCACAATTCCTGTTTTAGGAGATACACAACGGGCACAGAATGACAATTCATTCTCTTTTTTATTCAAAATATAGGTATGATCATATCCCTTACCAAACACCAGTTGCTCAAAATCATCATTGATCCTTGCTCCTACTTCATGAGGGGTACGGAAATCCATCGGGGTTCCTTCTACCTTTTTGGGAGCACCATAGGGAATGGCTGTTTCATCTGTCGGTAAATAGGTGTCGGCGTTGATTGTCAACAAGTGATCTCCGATATAGGGATCTCCGGCTCCGGATAAATTGAAATAGGAATGATTGGTCAGATTCAGGACCGTAGGTTTATCGGTCGTAGCACGATAGGAAAGGACCACTTCATTTTCATCCGAGAGATGATAAGTCAGTGTTGTCTCCAGATTACCCGGATACCCTTCTTCACCATCTTTAGAGAGATATTTTAAAACGACTGTCTGAGGATCTGTCTGTTCGATGTCCCATACTACCACATTAAATCCTTTGATACCCCCATGGAGGCTGTTGGGACCATTATTAATAGCCAGTTGATCGTACAGGATGCCGTCAATACTAAATCTCCCTTTAGCGATCCGGTTACCGTAACGTCCACAGATTGCACCGAAATAAGGCTCTTCGGAAGTAAGATATGCATCCATAGACGCATGGCCCGTTACCACATCCACCAACTTCCCGTTTTTATCTGGTACCATCAGGGATACAATCTTCGCACCATAATTGGTAATTGTTAATTCAGATCCTTTATTATTAGAAAGAATACAAAGCTTTGTGTGCTTTCCGTCCACCTCCTTACAAAAATCAGCAATCTGTAAGCCGGACAGAGTCTTTTCGTTTTTCATGCGTAATAGGTATCAAATCTCTAAATTGAGTGTAAAATTAGTCGCTTCTTTCTATAAAAAGGCTGACAAAATGATGTTTTAAAGCATGCTTTCAAGCCATTATTCCTTTTTCTGCCATATTTCCCATGCAGCAAAGGCTTGTAAGAGAAGCATTTCTAATCCATTCTTGACCGTTGCTCCCTTTTCTTTTCCTTTCTTCATAAAAAGAGTTTCGTCCGGATTATACAATAAATCATACAATAAGTGGCCGGGAGTAAGCAGATCATATGGAATATCGGGACAGGTATTGATGTTCGGATACATACCGACAGGAGTCGTATTGACAATAACCGTATATAATTCCATCGTTTTAGGAGTTAGTTCATCATAGGTAATGCAGAACTCTTTGGGAGTGCGGGAAACAAATACAGGATCCAGCCCTAACTGTCTTAGTCCCTGGTAAACCGATTTGGAAGCTCCTCCTGTTCCGAGGATCAATGCTTTTCGATGAGTTGATTTTAACAGAGGTTCAATGGATTGCTTAAAACCGATAATGTCGGAGTTATAGCCTTTCAGTTTTAGTTTGCCAAACCGTCCCTTTTTAAATTTGATCACATTCACTGCGCCGATCTGGCGGGCATCTTCATCCAATTCATCTAATAAAGGGATTACCTGTGTCTTGTAGGGTAGGGTGACATTTAATCCGCACAGATCCGGATTCTCTTTCAATATGTTTTTTAGTTCCTTAATATCCGGGATCTCAAAATTTACATATTCCGCATCAATATTCTCCGATTCAAACTTCTGATTAAAAAAAGTTTTTGAGAACGAGTGTCCTAACGGATATCCCAGTAAACCATATTTTTTCATATTGCCTGTCTATTATTTATTGTTTTTCTCCCCTGTATACATGGAACAGATCCCAAAAGTAAAAGTCTTTACACGGGCATTTTCAAACCCCTGCTTTGTCAGCAGATCAACCATCTGTTGTCCCTGCACGACCACTTTAATGGAAGCGGGAAGATACTGATAAGCTGCTTTTTCTTTGGAAAATAGTTGTCCGATATAGGGAATTACTGTTTTTGAGTAGATAGTGTATAATTGTTTCATCGGAAAACTTTCCGGAGTGGAAAGTTCTAAAATCATCACGCGTCCCCCGGGTTTGAGTACCCGGTACATCTCAGACAATCCCTGGGCAATATCCTCAAAATTCCGGACCCCAAAAGCCGCTGTGACCGCATCAAAAGAATTTTCTGTATAAGTAAGCCGGGTACAGTCCTGGTATTCAAAGGTGATTTGTTGAGAAAGACCTTTCTTTGCAACCTTTTTTCTTCCGACCTCCATCATCCCTTCGGAAATATCGGCTCCGGTAATGTGATCCGGTTTTAATTTTTCGCACATGGCAATAGCGAGATCCCCTGTTCCGGTTGCCACATCCAGAATGGTTTTCGGGGAAAAAGTTTGTAAGTACCGGATCCCTTTCTTTCGCCAGAACAGATCAATACCTAAAGATAAAGTACGGTTCAGTTTATCATAAGCAGTTGCGATAGAATTGAACATGCGTTCAACCTGTACTGTTTTCTGTTCATTGTCATTGTAAGGCAATATTTTTTCCGAACCGTACTTCATCTGTATTTAGCTGTTAAGATAAGCGGTTACATTTTCTTCAATACGGGTAAGCAGATTTTCTGTATCCCCTTTTACAAAAATTTCCCCTGTGATATGTTCGAACAATTCAATATAACGTTCACTGATGCTTTCTACAATCTCTGGGGTCATTTCAGGAACAGTCTGTCCTTCTTTTCCCTGGAATCCGTTTTCCATCAGCCATTCACGTACAAATTCTTTGGAAAGTTGTTTCTGAGGTTCTCCTTTCTCAAATCGCTCTTCGTATCCTTCCTGATAGAAATACCGGGAAGAATCCGGTGTATGGATCTCATCGATCAGATAAATCTGTCCGTTCCGGTGTCCGAATTCATATTTTGTGTCTACCAGGATCAATCCCCGTTGAGCGGCGATCTCTGTTCCTCTCAGGAATAATTCCATGGTATATTTTTCAAGAGTTGCATATTCTTCCGGGGAGACCAGACCCTGTTTCAGAATCTCTTCTTTTGAAATATCTTCATCATGGGCACCTAATTCCGCTTTTGTTGTCGGAGTGATGATCGGTTCCGGAAATTTTTGGTTTTCACGCATGCCGTCCGGCAGTTTTACTCCACAGATCTCTCTTACGCCATTTTTGTATGCACGCCAGGCACTGCCACACAAATATCCTCTGACGATCATTTCTACCGGATATCCCTGACATTGTACCCCTACCGTTACCATAGGATCCGGAGAAGCCAGTTTCCAGTTCGGACAGATATCAGCTGTTGCATCCAGAAATTTGGCTGCGATCTGGTTTAACATTTGTCCTTTGTAAGGAATACCTTCCGGAAGAACGACGTCAAATGCAGAAATACGGTCTGTTGCAACCATGACCAACAATTCATCGTTGATGTTATATACATCCCGTACTTTCCCATGATACACACTTTTCTGACCGGGGAAATTAAAATCTGTTCTAACTAATGCCTTGTTCATACAACTTTATGTTTTTATTTATTTGTTTGCTCCTCGTCTGTTTTAGTTTTGGCTTCCCGTTCTTTTTTCTTTTTCAGGTCAAACTTATCATAGGCATCTACGATGCGTTGCACCAGTTTATGACGGACAATATCTTTTTTCGTAAATTCAATCTTTCCGATTCCTCTTACTCCTTTCAGAATATTCATAGCCTGGATTAATCCCGAAGTTGCCGTAGGAGGAAGGTCTATTTGTGTCACATCCCCTGTCACGATCATTTTAGCGTTCATCCCTAAACGGGTAAGAAACATTTTGATCTGATGGGTCGTGGTGTTCTGTGCTTCATCCAGGATAATGACCGCATCATTCAGGGTCCGGCCACGCATAAAAGCGAGGGGGCGATCTGGATGACATTATTCTCCATGTACTCTTTCAGCTTGGGTGCCGGTATCATATCCTGCAAAGCATCATATAAAGGTTGCAAATAGGGATCTAATTTGTCTTTCATCTCACCGGGAAGAAATCCTAATTTTTCTCCGGCTTCCACAGCCGGACGGCTCAGGATGATTTTTCTGACCTCTTTGTTTTTCAATGCTTTCACTGCTAAAGCAATGGCAACGAATGTTTTTCCCGATCCGGCAGGACCAGTCGCAAAAACCAGGTCATTCTCCTCGAAAGCTTTTACTAATAATTGTTGATTTTCCGTACGGGCCACAATGGCCTTTCCATTCATTCCGTGAATGATCAGGTTTTCCTGTTTGATCACATTGGGCGCTTTTCCTTTAATGATGTCGAGGATCACCTCTTCTGACAGGGAATTATATTCTTCACAATATTTTTCAACTTCTCTTATCTTCCTGAGGAACAGTTCCGATTCTTCTTCTTCACCGATCACTTTCATCACATTTCCACGTGCCACTATACGCAACTTGGGGAAGAGTGTTTTTATCAGTTGCATATTGGAGTTATTCACTCCATAGAAGGTTACAGGATCTACATTTTCAAGAATATATATGCGTTCAATCATTCAATTCTTTTCTTTCCTTTAGTTGAGTAGACAAAAGTAGTAATATTCTTTTTTCTGTTTGCATGTGCCTAACATTTTTATTTATGTGAAAGCAAAAACATACAAAGAAATATCTCTATTTTTGTGCCACAAATTATGTTTATTCATGAAAACAACCTCTAACATACCTTTATTGTTTATTTTGATCTGCACAGTTCTGATTGTTATTCCCTCTTGTCAGAAAGAAAAAAGAGGAGAACTGAAACGGATCTGGTATAATGGCAGTTATAACCGGGACTTTAACGACCTGAATGAGTTACATCTGACAGCCGCTAAGAAATTAGGGATTGAGCCGGTCTCTTCCAGGGAAGAGGCTGAACACGCTTCTAAAAAAATGAAGGAGATAAAGACCGGCAAATACTATGAGGTAGAAAAGCTGACTCATTCCATTCCTTATCTGGTCCCTGAAGCAGCTAAACTGCTTGAAGATATCGGTAAAAATTTTCAGGATACCTTATATAATCACAATGCTTCGCTCTATAAAGTGAAAGTGACCAGTGTTACCCGTACGGTAGATGATATTAAGGGGTTGAGAAAAACCAATATTAATTCCTCCGAAAATTCTGCTCATCTCTTTGGAACTACGTTTGATATTTCCTGGGTGCGCTACACAAAGATAGACGAAAAAGACACCCTGGACATTGACAGTGAACGTCTGAAAATGGTTCTTGCGATGGTTCTTCGTGACCTTCAAAAAGAGGAAAGATGTTATGTAAAACATGAACGCAAGCAGGGCTGCTTTCATATCACAGTAAGGAAATAATCAGAACTTTTTTTCATATATCAGAGCCTTTGTCATTCTTTTTTTTTGCGGCATTTATGCCTCTGTAGACTTTTTCAGGTTATTTAATTTATAGACTATCTGGAGTTGTAAATAACGATTGTTTTCATCACTTGTGGTACCTTCAATAAAAACGGTATACCGTCTGTGTCATATATATGTCCAGTAATACGATAGTTTTGAGATTGCTTTACATTTTTGATTTTCAAAACAATTTGTATTAATGATGTATTTACTGAGAAGAGAAGATTCGGACACTGACCATAAGATTGTGTCACTATTAATATACTTATTAAGGTTGAATAATAAGTATATTATCCCATATTAATAAGTATATTAATCTGCACAAATTAAAGAAATGTTTGAAATCCCGTTTCAGACACATCTTTGATTATATTTTGTATAAGTGTTTTTAATCTGCCTTTTTGATTTTTCCCATTCCGGAGGCTGAACCGTTCACGGTGGCGTTTCCTTTGTAGCGGATGTCTCCGACACCGGTAAGTGAGGCATCGAGTGTTTCACTGGCATATACCTGCATACTGCCTACGCCGGTCAGGGTTGCATGCAGTGTTTTGGCATCCAGGTCATAGGCTTTGATGTCGCCTACTCCTGTCATTTTGTAAGTGGCTTTTCTGGCATTTCCCCCTAAATTGATTCCTCCTACACCGGTCAGTAAACAATCCAGGTTGTCGCAGTCCAATGCCTCAAAGTGGATGTTGCCTACTCCTGTAAGTTTTAAATTTAATTCGCTGCTCTTTACTGTTTCCTTTGCATAGAAGTTCAGTACACCATTAATTTCCAATCCGTTTAATGTTTTGGAAGAACCCTCGAAGGTCAGTTGGGATGGATTGATCTTACTTTTGTCTTTTGTAGTAATTCTGATCCGTGTTCCATTTTGTTCCACCAGTAGCAAATCAAACAGATTTTCGTCTATCGTGACCTGCAGGGATGCATTTCCGGTTGTTTGCTTATAGGTAAAGGTAGGAGTAGATGTCTTATTTCCAAACAGATTTCTGAAGCTTTTTCCTTCATAAGAGATTTTGTCATCCACCACAATGCTGGTGAATTCTTTTACAGAGATCTCTTTGGTGACCATATTGCCATTCCCGTCTTTTCTTTTTGCTGCTGTTGCACAGGTTGCAAAACTCAGGATAAGCGCCATTAACAGTAGTCCTTTAGTCTTCATGACTTTTGTTTTTAATCGTTTCTATACTATATAAGACGAAAGAGAAATACGAACGTTGCAAAAATAAAATAAAAAAATAGTCTTTATATGATCAAGCTTTCCTAAATCACAGGAGAGTCTACGTTTCACACCGTTGCTCCATGTTATCAAGCTAAAAATTTTACTTCTACCTGATAGGCCCTCAGCCCCCCCCGAGTTGTTTCCCTTGATCAACGTGCTGGTATCTGTTTACCTTGTACCTGTGTTTTTTACTTTTTCAAGGGCTCCGGGTTTAGTAGGGATGCGATCATTGTCATTGGCTGCATTGAGGGCAAACCAGGCAACCATGGCTGCGTTTAACCGGAGGTCATCTAATGATAAACGTTCGTAAGTGTCCATCAATGTATGGTAGGTGCGGTCATATTCCAGTTCATCCTGAATGAACTGATAAGCAGGTAGTCCCAGCATATTGAAAACGACATGGTCCGTGGAACCGGTTCGCTGGGGAGACAATGTGGTGAATCCGGAAGCTTCAAAAGGTGTCATCCATGTCCGGAAGAAGGGGAAAGCCATGTCATTTTCTTCCAGATAGATCCCCCGGAATCTTCCTGAGCCATTATCCATGTTCAAATAGAGGACGAACTGGTCATATCCGGGCCGTTTCTGATGTTCCTCCCGGTCATATAAAAGATGCTGTGCATACCCTCTGGAACCATACAGACCCTGTTCTTCACCACCCCATAAGGCGATCCGTATGGTCCGGCGGGGAGAAAGATTCAGTTCTTTCAGAATACGCATGGCTTCCAGCATGACCAAACATCCCGATGCATTGTCCGCTGCCCCGGTTCCTCCATGCCAGGAGTCAAAATGTACCCCGATCATCACGATCTCATTTTTTAGTTTAGGATCTGTGCCCGGTATTTCTGCTATGATATTGTAGATTGCTGTGTCAGCGGGAGTAAACCGGTTTTTTATTTCTATTTCCATTTCAACCGGAATCCCTTTTTGGGCCATTCTTGCCATCCGGCCGTGATTTTCGATGGAAAGGTTAATTTCAGGAGCAGGTTCGGGATCTCCGGCTTTATATGGAACACCCCGGGAAGCCGGTACATTGAATGTTCCGTCTCCTCCCAAAATAGCAGCCGGCTTTTCTGTTGCCAGTAACTCGTTGAGCTTGCTTATGAGCGGGTTAAAGCGGCGGCGATACTGGTGTGCCGGTTCCGGACGGGGATCTTTGGCTAATGCTGCCAGTTCTTCGTCGGTCAGGCGGGTTGCCAGCGGTTCGAAGTCAATCCTATATTCTGACGTAACAGGTAGCAGGACGATCTTCCCGTTCAGCTTTCCTTTGTACTGGTTAAGGTCTTCTTCTTTTTCTACCTGGAGATAAACCACTTCCCCTCTGACCAGGCCATCGGTACTTCCTGACCATGCTTTCGGAGTTGCAGAGAAGCTGGTGTAGTAGGGGCTTGTCATAGCAACATAGCTCTTTTCATTATCCCATCCGCCTTTGGGAAAATCCATGGCAAATTCTCTCCGCGGATTACTGAATCCCATCTCCGCCAGTTTTTCTTCCATCAGGATTTCCGCCCGAAGCCCGTTTGTTGATGCAGCCAGGCGGGGTCCCATGAAATCCGTCATCCATTGGGCTGTCTCTTTTATTTTAGAGTGATTAAATGCTTCGTCTTTGATGCGGTAGGCAATTTCATCCGGTAAGCGTGTCTGGGCACTCAGCAATAAAGGTAGCCACAGGGCTAATCCTGTGAAAAGGGACTTTGTTTTCATTTCAAATAATAGTCGTGTTAAACTCGTTCTTCTCTGCTTCTTAGCAGGAATAATTGGTCTAAGAGATATCCTGCTATTCCTGCAAAAGTATAAATTAATCTTTTATACTTCATCAGGTTTGGCAAAATAATTGAAAGACGGACTAAGTCCCGGGTTCTGATTAGGTATCATATCCGGATATTAAATCACCTGTATCAGAAGCAATCCTAACAGAACTGATACACCGGTCGCTATCAAACCGGGAATCATGAAAGAGTGGTTTAATATATATTTACCTATACGAGTGGTTCCTGTCCGGTCAAAGTTGATGGCGGCAATCACGGTCGGATAATTCGGTACGAAGAAATAGCCGTTCACTGCAGGAAAAAGGGCGATCAGCATATAGGGGGAAAGTCCCAGTGCAATACCTAAAGGCATCAGTGCCCGAACAGTTGCCGCCTGGCTGAAAAGGAGAATAGACATTGTGAACAGTGCCAGTCCGAACAACCAGGGCATTTCGGTCACGGTATTTTCAATAGCACCTTTCAGTTCCGCCATATTGCCTGCAATAAATGTGTCTCCCATCCATGCAATACCAAAAATAGCAACTACGGCCTGCATACCGGCAGAGAATACGGATCCCTGGGCTGCTTTCAGTCCGTCCGTCCGGGTAACCAACAGGATAAGAGCTGCTGCGGAGAGCATCAGGATCTCAATAATATAGGCCATGCCCAGCGTGGTCGTTTCCCCGTTTACCGTAAAAGCCGGACGTAAACTTTCTATGGATCCGAAAAGGACGATCCCGACTGTTGCTAAAATAAAGATCAGTACGGAAAGAGAGGCAGCACGTTTATTCTGTACATCTTTGATTTCGTAATGGGTCTCGTTGAAATCGCCGGCTGCTACTCTTCTCTGAAATTCCGGATCATCAGCTAATTCTTTTCCGGTCCGTAGGGAATAGATGGCCCCGGCTAATACTCCCATTAAGGTGCAGGGTACGGAGATCATTAGAATGTTTAAGAGAGTAAGATTATAGCCATTTCCATTTAACAGGCTGAGTAATGCTACGGTAGCCGCTGAAATAGGACTGGCTGTGATGGCCTGCTGAGAGGCTATTACGGAGATTGCTAAAGGACGTTCGGGACGTATTTTAGTTTCTGTTGCTACTTCGGAAATAACAGGAAGGACAGAGTAAGCCACATGTCCGGTACCTGCAATAAAAGTGAATAAATAGGTAACTAAAGGACTTAAAATAGTGATCTGTTTTGGGTTTTTACGTAGTAACTTTTCGGCCATTTTAACCATCAGGTCTAATCCTCCGGCAGCCTGCATACAACCGGCAGCTGCAATAACCGCTGCGATCATTAACATTACATCAATAGGGGGAGAAGTAGGTTCCAGTCCAAAAAAGAAAGTGAGAATGGCTAATCCGAGGCCACCTAAAACACCTAATCCGATGCCATCAATCCGGGCACCAATAATAATAGCTATTATAACAAAAGCTAATTGTATGAGCATGTGAATATTATAGATTTAGTTCTTATAAGCCGCAAAGATAATTATTTTATGACAGGATAAAACCTGTAATTTTAAAACATCCGGAAAAAGATTGTGTTCGGATTGTTCGTTTTGGATAGGAAGTGATGTGAAAATGAACAGTCTGTCCGAAAATGAACACTCGTTTTTGTGTATAAATATCAGATTAATAGCTGTTTGTTTTTTTGGCATAGACTTTGCTTTTAAAAAGGTGACAATCAAACAATGAATATATGGACCGGGAAATTTCGAAAGAAGTCAGAAAAAAAGAACAGCAGAAACAGATCCTGAAAATAGGTGGTGGAGTGGGTATAGGAGTAGCCATCATTGTTTTTATTATTTCTATTTTGCAGACCACGCTGAACCGGAAAGATCTAACCTTTTCAGTAGTAGACCAAGGGGTAATAGAGGTTTCCGTAAATGCATCGGGAAAGGTGATCCCTGCCTTTGAGGAAATTATTAATTCGCCGATCAATTCCCGTATTGTGGAGATTTATAAAAGAGGCGGGGATTCTGTAGATGCGGGAACTCCTATTCTGAAACTGGATCTTCAGAGTGCGGAAACGGATTATAATAAGATGCTGGATGAAGAACAGATGAAGCGATTGCAACTGGAACAGTTGAGGGTGGCGAATAAAAGTAAACTCTCGGAAATGGATATGAAACTGAAAGTTTCCCGTATGGAATTGAACCGGAAAGAGGTGGAATTGAGAAATGAAAGATATCTGGATAGTCTCGGAGCAGGGACTACGGATAAGGTGTTACAGGCAGAGTTAAGTTATAATGTAGGACAATTACAATTGAGTGAGGAAGAGCAGAAGTTTGTGAATGAACAGGCTATGGCAGATGCGGATCTGAAAGTAAAAGAATTGGAACTCAATATTTTCCGGAAAGAACTGGCCGAAATGAAACGGACACTGGAAGACGCCCGGATCCGTTCTCCCCGGAAAGCGATCCTGACTTTTGTAAATAATGAAATAGGAGCACAGGTGGAGCAGGGGAGTCGTGTGGCTATTGTTTCTGATCTTTCCCATTTTAAAATTGAAGGAGAGATTGCGGATACGTATGGTGACCGGATCGCGGCCGGGAGTAAAGCGGTAGTTAAGATCGGGAATGACAAACTAAATGGAGTAGTTAGTGATGTAACTCCTTTATCAAAAAAATGGAGTGATTTCTTTTACCGTGCAGTTAGAAGAGGATAATCATCGAAGATTGCGTTCAGGATTAAAAACGGATGTATATGTAATGAATGCTGTGAAGGATGATGTACTGCGGATCGCTAATTCTTCTTATTATGTAGGGAAAGGAGAATATGAGTTATTTGTAGTGAATAGTGATCAGTTACTTAAACGGAAAGTGGTACTGGGAGACAGTAATTTTGAATATGTAGAAGTGGTGAGTGGACTGCAGCCAGGCGATGAAGTGGTTATCTCGGACATGAGTAGTTTCAAAGGAAAAACTAAATTGAAAATTAAATAATTATTAAAAATGCTATGATAAAACAATCAATTAAACAAGCATGGGGAATGTTGAGAGCAAACCCATTGATAAGTTCTATTTCTATTGCCGGTACTGCACTATCAATCGCTATGATTATGGTTGTTATCTTAGTCTATCAGATTGATATGGCAGACTATGCTCCGGAGTCATATCGTAACCGGATGCTGTATATAAATGCTGCGCAGGTATCTTCTTTAGATGGTAATGGAAGGAATAGAGGAGGCTTTTCTACAGAGGTGGGAAGGGAATGTTTGTATGCATTACAAATTCCGGAAGCTTCTACTTTAATAGATTCTGATTTTAAACCTGTGTCTTTGCCGGGAAAACGGTTGTTTAAAGAATATTCCATGAAATATACGGATACATCCTTCTGGCGGGTTTTTAATTTTTCGTTTCAACAGGGAAGACCCTTCTCTGAGGCTGAATTCAGTTCGGGTATTCCTGCTGCTGTAGTATCCGAACAAGTTGCCCGGGAGTTATTTGGAACAAAAGATGTAGTAGGTGAAATAATTATAATTGATTTTATGTCTTATACGATTACAGGGGTAGTGAAAGATGTGAGTAAAGCCGCGAGTGACGCCTATGGACAGGTCTGGATGCCATATACAAGCAATAAAGGATATTTGCCGGCTTATAATCGGTTCGAAGGTATGACAGGGGCCTTTACTGCCTGTATATTAGCAAAAAAAACTTCGGATTTTGAACTTATAAGAGCCGAGCTACAAAATACTACTGCCCGTTATAATAGTACGAAGCAGGAAACGGAAATTAGTTTTATGCGTCAGCCCTTGACTCGTGTGGACCGTGCGAAAGGATCCCATGCTTTTAAGTATGTAGAATGGAAAGATTTTTTAATGGAAACCGGTGGGTTGTTATTATTCCTGTTATTAGTCCCTGCACTTAACCTGACGGGAGTTGCACAATCTTCCATACAACAGAGGAAAAGTGAAATAGGAGTAAGAAAAACATTTGGAGCTACATTCTCTGTCCTGATTCGTCAGATATTATACGAAAATTTTGTCATGACAATGATTGGCGGAGTGGCCGGTTTCTTTTTATCTTTTCTAATACTGTTTGTAGGAAAGAGCTTTCTCTTAGGTGAAGAAACCATGTTGAACGCAGAGATGTTGGTGAAACCCTCACTTTTCATATTTGCTCTGTTTTTTACTTTACTACTGAATATTTTAAGTGCATTAATTCCGGCTATACGGATTGCACGCCAACCTGCTGTTGATGCTTTAAAAGGAGATTACTCTAATACCTAAATAGAAAAAACATGATACGACATTTACTAAAAATAATATGGAACCAGCGATTAGGAAACGCCTGGGTATTCGGGGAGTTACTAATTGTGGCAGGTGTACTTTGGATCATGCTGGATGTTTTACTGCTTGATGTAAAAACATATAACCTGCCTTTAGGATATGATATAGAAAATACACACCGGTTGAAGTTAGGTAAATTGAGTCCTGATGTTCCGGGATATGTGGAGAAAGAAGAAACCGCAGCCAATGAAACGGATGATTTATTGCGTTTGATGGAACAGATCCGGATGAGCAACGACGTAGAAGAAGTTTGCGCTGCCTTTTATTCCTGTCCTTATTCTTTTGGCAACTCATGGAACAATATCAGACCTCTGGATGGAGATACGGCTGCAGTCTGTGAAAGATCGTTTCATGTCAGAAGAGTTACACCTGAATATTTTACTGTTTTTCGTGTGAAAGATAAAAATGGAAATCCCATTGCTCCTCAATTGGACTATACCCGTTCCAGCATAGTTTTATCAAAAGATCTGGAAGCACTTGTGTATGGCCATGAGGAAGGTAAGGGGCGAAGAATAAAACACGGAGACAATGAGGAAGTTCTGGTAAGTGCCGTGTCCCAACCCGTCCGCCCTTCGGATTATGAAGTAAGTGAACCCTGTTATTTTGATGTTTTAATCGGTAAAAGTTTACAGGAATGTGTAGAGCAATTTGGATCACAATCGACAGAATTATGTATACGGATGAAGCAACCTAAATCTCCGGAAGAAATGAACCGGTTTCTGGAAAGCATGGGGGATTTGTTGGTTGCTAATAGTTTATATGTATATGGATATAAGTCGATAGAACAGCGGCGGCAGGAAAGTCTTTACCACTATCAACGAAAAATGAAAATAAAAGTATCCTTGATGTTTTTTATGCTTGTGAATGTATTCTTTGGGATTGTAGGGACTTTCTGGTTGCGTACACAGTACAGAAGACAGGAAATCGGTTTGCGGGTGGCCTTAGGATCAAGTAAAAACGGGTTATATCGGTCTATGAATATGGAAGGTCTTCTTCTTTTATTATTTACACTGCCCTGTATGCTTGTTTTTGCTATCAATCTTTATTTCTTTGACCTGTATGAAAGTTCCCGTTTTTCATTGTCTGCCTGGCGGTTTTTATCCGGTTTTGGAGGAGCCTATCTTTTAATGGCCGGTATGGTCTGTCTGGGAGTAAGTTTTCCAGCCCGGAAAGCGGTAGCTATGCCTCCGGCAGAAGCTTTGCATTATGAATAATAACAACTCGAAATAAATAATAAACGATTAAAATATTACCATTATGATCAAGTTAACAAATTTAGAAAAGATCTATCGTACTAAGGAAATTGAAACCGTTGCATTGGAAAACGTGAACCTGCATGTGAAAGAGGGAGAATTCCTCTCTATCATGGGACCTTCCGGATGTGGGAAATCAACGTTATTAAATATTATGGGATTGTTGGATGCCCCTACGTCGGGAGAAATAGAAATTGCCGGTATCAATACGATTCATATGAATGATAAGCAATAGGCTGCTTTCCGGAACCATCAATTAGGGTTTGTATTTCAGAGCTTCCACCTGATCAACTCACTGAATGTACTGGATAATGTGGAACTACCTTTGCTCTATCGTAAAGTGTCCTCTTCCGAACGCAGGAAAGCAGCTGAAGCTATGTTAGAAAAAGTCGGCCTGAGTCATCGTATGAAACATTTCCCGACCCAACTTTCCGGAGGACAATGCCAGCGTGTAGCGATTGCCCGTGCGATAGTGGGTTCACCGAACATAATTCTTGCCGATGAGCCTACAGGTAATCTGGATAGTAAAATGGGTATCGAAGTGATGGAAATATTACATAAACTAAATAAAGAAGATGGTAAAACCATTGTGATGGTGACTCACAACGAACAGCAGGCAAAACAGACCAGCCGCACGATCCGGTTCTTTGATGGTCGGCAGGTTCAATGAGAAATTAAGAATGTTTTTTAATCAGTGATCAGATATGATTAAGATATATTTCAGACAGGCCTGGATATTGATGAAGCAAAACCGCTTTTATAGCTTTATCTATATTGTGGGAACAGGGTTATCTATTTCCATGGTAATGGTGTTAGCCATTGTGTTCTATATCCGGATTGCTGATACCTATCCGGAAACTAACCGCAGCCGGATGTTGATGGTGATAAATGCAAAATTGCAAACGAAAGACGAGTGGATGTATAGCAGCTCTTTATCCATGAAGACCATAGAAACCTGTTTTTATCCATTGGAGAAAGCGGAAGCTGTTTGTCTTGTTCACAAAGCCCAGAGTAATGAATCTTTTATCCAGTCGTCTCAAAATAGAGAACAGATTCCTGTGGAATTGCAATGTGTAGATCATAATTTTTGGCAGGTTTTTACTTTCCGTTTTTTAGATGGAAAACCTTTTACCGGAGAAGAGGTGGAGTCCGGAGTAAAAGCGGTTGTCATAACGGAAACTCTTTCCAGGAAGATTTTTGGGAGTGTGCAGACTACCGGACAGTATGTAAGCCTGAATTTCGAATCATACCGTGTGTCCGGAGTAGTGCGGGATGTGCCTTTTTTGTCGGGACATTCATTCGCCCATGTCTGGATGCCTTATTCTGCCTGTCCAAATCTCGAGTTGTGGTGGAATTCAGGTGAAAGTATTACAGAAGCCCTGGGCAATTTTGTCTGTTATATCCTGGCTCCTTCTGCTGCAGATCTGGATCAGGTAAAAAAAGAAGCTCTTGAAAATATTTACAGATATGATGCTTCTATGGGAGAAGATGTAGAATTTATAACGTCTGGTCAGCCGGATCGTCACTGGGAAAATTTATGCCGTTTGTATGGAGGTTGGAATGTGGAAATACCGAAGTTACTTACAATATACGGATTATTCCTGTTCATTTTGCTTTTTATTCCGGCAGTGAGTCTGACGGGATTGACAGATTCACAAATGGAAACACGCATAGCGGAAATGGGAGTACGCAGATCTTTCGGAGCTCCGAAGGAGATGTTGTTGATGCAGGTGATCATCGAAAACTTCTTATATACTTTACTGGGAGGTCTCACAGGGCTGCTTATTTCTTATATAATCATCCTGTCTTCCAGTCAATGGATCTTTTTTGTCGGTAATATCTTTGCTTCAAAAGCTCCTCAGGATGCCGCTATGTTTTCTTTATCTTCTTTGATCAGTTACAGAGTGTTTTTTATTGCTTTCCTGATTTGTATGATCTTTAACCTGATGGCTGCTTTTATTCCTGCATGGCGTGCTTCCAGACGGAAAATTGTAGAATCCTTAAATACGAAATAGATATGTTTTCTATTATCATAAAGCAAATTATTAATCGCAGAAAGAGTAATTTTTGGTTAGGGTTGGAACTGCTGCTCGTTTTCTGTGCCGTTTGGTTTATAGTGGATTATTTTTTTGTATTGGGTTGTAATCTTAGTAAAACTTCCCATAGGGATACGAATAATACCTATTTGATGAATATCGGCATATTACCTGAAACGCATGCGGAATATTTTACAGAAGAGGAGCAGCCTGAAAACAAAACAGCCAATTTTAACCGGATCGTTGACCGGCTTCAACACCATCCGGATGTAGAAACGGTAGGAATCTCTTTCAGGCGGTCTTATCCCGGATCCGATAGTTTCAATAATAAGCCTCTTCAAAATATGGAAGATTCAACTGTTACGATTTATCCGGGTATTCTTGAGATAGCAGCTACGGGGGATTATCTCAAAACTTTTCGCCATCTGAATAAAGATGGGGAAGGAATTTTGAGTATGCGTGAGGTAGATCTGAATGATAATAAAGGAGTTGTAATTACCGAAATGGTAGAAAAGAAACTGTTTCCGGGGCAGTCGGCTGTTGGTAAGTCTGTGATTCCTTACAGGGAAAATCCGGAGGAAACATATATTGTAAAAGCTGTTGTAAAAGATATAAAAAGAGACCTCAACGAAAGAGTGATACCTACGATTTTTAAATTCCAACGGATCGATGAAGGCAATGTAGACAACGCAGATGTCTCTATTCGTTTGAATAAAAAACTTTCTTCTGCTGAGCTGGCTTCTTTTAAAGAAGATCTGTTTCGGGATTTACGGCTCGGGAACTACTATCTGAAGGATATGGTTTCCTACGATAAAATTATGGATGATTTTGATTTCAGCCTGGGATCGACAACTACGATTCGTGTGTTTGTTGGTTTAATGATCTTTTTTTACTGAATGTTCTTTTATGCGTCATGGGTACTTTCTGGTATCGTGTGAATTCCCGGCGGGAAGAGATTGGTATCCGGCGGGCGATGGGGCCACAGAAGAAAAAATTCACTATTTGTTTATGGCGGAAGGAATATTTATTCTGACATTGATTCTGATACCCGCTGTTTTAATAGAAATGCAGTTTGTATATGCGGATCTGATCCCCACTATGGGCTTTTCGGAAGACACAAAAGGATTGTATTTATCAGATCGTTGGTCGGTCCGGCTTTTGATTACCAATTCCCTGACTTGGATGTTATTAGCCGCTGTGATGATGTTGAGTATCTGGTATCCGGCACGCAGAGCCGGGAAGATTACGCCGATAGATGCTTTGCGGGATGAGTAATTAATTAAAAAAAGAAAAAACGATGTATAAACAACTGCTGAAACAGGCCTGGTATACGTTCCTGGAAAGTCCTTATCAGGGATGTATTACCATCCTGGGAACCGGATTATCCGTCAGTCTGATCGTTAGTTTGTTGATGGGCGGCTTTTGGGGAAAGATGATGAATATTTCACCGGAAAACCACCGTACCCGTACGTTGTATGTGAAGTGGGTAGGGGTGGAAAATAAGGAAACAGGTTTAGGTGTAGAGGATGGTTTCCTTTCCCTGCAAACGATCCGGGAATGTTTCCAGTCTCTGGAAACTCCGGAAGAGGTAGTTGTGACTTCTCCTTTGCAGGCTCAGATCGCTTCTGTTCCGGGAAGAAAACAAACCCGCTGCCTGGTTTCCTTTACGGATGATGCTTTCTGGCGGATCTTTGATTTTTCTTTTCTGGCGGGTTCACCCTATGATAAAGCGGATTTCGAGGCTGGTATGCGAAAAGTAGTTTTGTCGGAGGATATGGCACGTTCGTTATTTGGAGATATCAAAGACCTGGTAGGAAAACAGGTGCTGCTGAATTATCATATGTATACTATCTCTGCGATTGTGAAAAATGTCAATCCCTATCTGAGCCATTCGTATGGAGAAGCCTGGATACCCTATACATCTACCCATATCCGGGAGGCAACGGGCACGGAAGGTATTACCGGAAGATATAAATGCCAGATCCTGGCACGTTCCCATTGGGATATGGGAAAGATCAGGCGGGAAGTTGAAGCCAAAGTACAACAATATAACAATTCACTGGCAGACCACCGGATCAACCTTTACCGGCAACCGGATATAAAAGTGGTGGAAGAGGATCGTTTTGGTCCGAGGTATCCGGATATGCGGGAAAGTGTGATCAGTAACGCGATCATGATTCTGGTTATCTTATTGGTGCCTGCTATTAATCTGTCCGGATTCACCCTTTCCCGTATGCGGGAAAGAAAAGAAGAATTTGGTGTCCGGAAAGCGTTTGGCGGAACACGCATAACTGTTTTCTGGCAGGTGATCTGGGAAAATATGGTTTATTCCATAATGGGGGGACTGTTAGCCATCCTGTTTTACTGGGTGACCACCTTTTTTCTGAAAGATATGGTTTTCATCTCTGGTTCTCAGTGGGGGCTGGATGTCACTCCGGAAGTCCCGGCAGAACTGATCTTTAATCCGGTTGTGTTTTTATTGGCATTTTTATTCTGCCTGATCATAAATTTGTTAAGTGCGGGTCTTCCGGCATGGAAAATATCCTCGCTGACTGTCATTGATTCATTCAAAGCTGACTGATCTTATGAAAGAGATAATTAAACATATTTATACTATCGTCTGGAATCAGCGCAGGACTAATGCCTGGTTGTGTATTGAGTTGTCTATTATTACGGTTTGCCTGTGGTATGTAGTTGACTTTACAGGTATCTTCTGGTGGAATGGCATCCAACCGATGGGAATGAATGTGCAACATACGTATCAGGTGAATCTGGAAGAAAAGACAGAGGGCAGTGTCGGATATATTGAACCACAGGAGAAAAGTACGACGGCTGGAGAGGATATCCTGCAGATCGTTGAACGGATCCGGCAACAACCTTCCATAGAGTCAGTTTCGCTGTCTGTCAAGTCACAGCCTTATATTTCTCTTATGCAGGGCGGGTATAACCAGCTTTATTATGAAGATTCTCCCGGTTTATGGGCAAGACATTTCAGGGTAACACCTTCCTTTTTTGATGTGTTCCAGGTGCATTCGGAAACGGGTAGTATAGATCAATTGAAAGAGGCTTTAACGAGGCAATCTGTTATTATTACTCCGGATGTGGTAGAGAAAGTCATCGGAAATGAACAGGCAGTCGGGCGGTCTATTCAGATCAGTCAGGAAGGACAACCTGTGCAAATAGGAGCAATCTCCGTACCTCTTCGTCCGACAGATTACCAGAAGATGTTTCCTTCTTTTTTTACTTTACTGACGGAGCAGGAGATTGTCAATGAAATGAGTGCCGGTGACCTTATGAATCTGGAGATCTGTATTCGTGTGAAACCGGATGCGGATAAAGATTATAAAGAAACATTTATAACGGAAATGGCTCCCCATCTGTCTGTAGGTAATCTTTTCCTGGTAGATATTCGTTCTACCTATATCTATAGGGAACGTATGATCGGATATGAAAAGGCTTTATTAGTTGTCAGGGCACTTTTATTAGGGTTTTTGTTGATAAATATCTTTTTGGGTATTTCAGGTACTTTCTCTTTTCGTACCCGTCAAAGACGGAATGAGTTGGGACTGCGGATAGCCGTAGGATCATCCAGGCGTAATCTCTATTATTTATTAATGCTGGAAGGGATTATCCTGTTATCCCTGGCGGTTGTTCCGGCTCTGTTTATTAACCTGAATATTGGTCTGACAGAGTTAGTCAATGTGTACTGGGTAGACTTTTCTTTGCTCCGGTACATCGGAGGTATGGTGGCTACTTATGTGTTGATGTGTCTGATGATCATTTCCGGTATCTGGTATCCTGCCTACACAACGATGAAGCTGGAACCGGCAGAAGCGTTGCGGTATGAATAACCTTAAAATGATGTAACATGATCTGGCTCTATTTAAAACAATCCTTTCAATTGATGAGGGAGAAACCTTATCTCAGTTTCATTACGATACTGGGGACGGGACTGGCGATTGGTTTGATTATGATCTATCTGACCTCTCACCGTTCTTTCGGAATGGATGTTGCACCGGAAGTGAATCGTCACCGGACTTTGTATGTGAAGTGGGTTGGAGTGGAAAGTAAAGAAACCGGCCACTGGACAGGTACCGGGTTTTTGTCCCTGAAAACGATCCGGGAATGTTTTCAAACGCTTGAATTACCGGAAGGGATCATAGTTACTTCCCCTTTACAACCTCGCCTGGCATCTATTCCCGGAGGTAACCAGAAACGTTCTTATATCCTTTTTACGGATGATGTATTCTGGAAATTCCATGCGTTCCATTTTATTGAGGGGGCTCCTTATACGAAAGCAGACCTGGATGCGGGAATACCGAAAATCGTTTTAGGAGAGAAACTGGCAAAACACTTGTTTGGTACAACTGAGGACGTGGTGGGTAAGCAGATGCAATTAAGTTACCACACCTATACGGTTTGTGGGATCGTTACAGATATTTCTCCCATCACGGCGTTATCCTACGGGCATGCGTGGGTTCCCTACTCGTCGACCCGGATTGAAGCGTCTAATGATCCGGAAGGTATTACCGGGAGGTTCAAATGCCAGATCGTCGCTCGTTCCGCGTCAGATCTGAAAGCAGTCCGGGCAGAAGTGGAAAAAAGTGTGGAGCAATATAATGCTTCATTTGCTGATTCCCGAATCAACCTGTTCCGGCAACCGGATACGAAATATGTGGAGGAAATGCGTTTTGGGGCGGGCTATCCCAATATGGAAGATAAATACAGGGAAAATGTGATCCTGATCCTTCTCATATTACTGGTTCCTGCTGTGAACTTATCAGGATTTACCTTAGCCGGTATGCGTGACCGGATGGCTGAGTTAGGTGTCCGGAAAGCGTTCGGCGGTACACGCCGTATTCTCTTTGGGCAAATATTAGCTGAAAATATGCTCTATTCCCTGATCGGCGGAGTGGTCGGACTTGTTCTGGCTTATATAGCGATGTTTTATATGAATCCTTCCGTTTCTACCACCTTTCATGGGTTAGATGTTGCCGCTGATACGCCTGTCTGGGTTTTTATGAACGTGCAGACCTTTTTAATTGCATTCCTGTTCTGTTTTCTGTTAAATGTGTTAAGTGCAGGGATCCCGGCCTGGATAGTATCATCCAGACCGATTGTTGAATCTTTAAAAGGAGAATAGGGAGGGATTATGCTTAAACATCTTCTGACTGTAATATGGAATCAACGTAAAAGTAATTTCTGGATCTTATTGGAGTTACTGATCGTTTCTGTTTGTTTGTGGTATGTAGTTGATTATATGGGAGGCCTGCTTTCTGTCCGCTTTAAACCGTTGGGGTTTGATATTGCGCATACCTACCGGATCGATCTGTCCGAAAAATCCCCGGATAGTGAGGCATATATTGAACCGTACCGGAAAACCACTTCTTTAGGAGAGGATATCCTGACCATCCTGGAACGGATTCGTCAGTATCCTGCTATAGATGCCGTTTCTCTATCTGTCTCCTCTCAGCCATATGGAGCCACTCATTATGGTAATAATTCCCATTTTGAAAGAATTTACTATAAAGATACGGAAGGAATCACGGCGCAGCAATACTGGGTTACTCCTTCGTTCTTTGACGTATTTGAGATTCGGTCACAAAAAGGAGGTATGGGAGAACTGAAGCAGGCTCTTCAACCCCATACGGTTATTATTTCTCCGGAGGTGGAAGAAGAATTAATGAAAACGGAATCCGCACTTGGAAAAGAGATCCGGATCGGAGAAGAAAGTACCAGCCGGAGAGTGGAAGCGATCTGTCATCCAATCCGGTGGACCGAATATCTGAAAAGTAACCCTTGTTATTATCGTTTGATGACCCATGCGGATATTGTCTCTTTTGTGACTCCGGAAAACCTGCAACAGGTAGAGATCTGTATCCGGGTCAGACCGGAAGCGGATCATGGGTTTGAAGAACAGTTTGTAAAGGATATGGGACAACAACTACTGGTAGGTAATCTTTACCTGATGGATGTCCGTTCTTCTTCCCTGATCCGGAAAGCGATCGTATCTCCCTTACAAAGTGAGGTGAGTTTGCTGTTAATTGTTTTAGGATTTTTGTTGATAAATATATTTATTGGTATTTCAGGTACTTTCTGGTTACGTACCCGCTCCCGGAGAAGTGAAATGGGGTTGCGGATAGCTATGGGTTCCACGCGTACAGGTTTACAGGCACTTTTAATCCTGGAAGGAATAGTGATGCTTGTTCTGGCGATGCTACCGGCCCTTTTTATCAATCTGAATATCGGATTGACAGAACTGGTGAATGTGTATTGGATGGAGTTTACTTTTTACGTTACCTGACTGGAATAGTTGTAACGTTTTTGATTATGATTCTGATTATAGTGTCAGGCATCTGGTATCCTGCGCATGCAACGATACGTATGGAGCCGGCCGAAGCACTACATTATGAATAAAGTTTAGTCAAATAATAAATTTTAGGTTCGCCCTCGCAGTGATTGCGTGGGCGAATGGCTTTTCTTTCTCAGAAAATCATGGAAGCATATATACCAACATGTTTATCGGTAGCTACCGGACTGATGGATAGTTTATATTTGTCAGAAAAAGGGCGGGTAAAAATATAAGCGCTCCCGGCACCGATCGCCGCTCCGGCAACTACATCCCACCAGTCATGTTTTTTACCATACGTACGGCTCCAGCCGACATAACTGGCGAGTGCATAGGCTGGGATTCCTCACGACCAGCCGTATCGTCTTTGTAAAAAAGCGGCAGCAGTGAAACTCACGGCGGTGTGTGCAGAAGGAAAAGAATGCATATTACTATGATCCGGTCTCTCTTTCTTGATTGAATATTTCAGGATCAGTGAAGTTCCCAGGGAAGTAACTCCGGAAAATGCTCCCTGCTTTAATCCCTCCCAATCCTGCAGAATAATGGTGGTGGTGAGGCATACAACGGGAGCAGTAACAAACACAACGTCCCCGCTTCTTTTGACGGCTTTCCGTCCTCCACTAATCTCAGTTTGCTGGCTGAAAATAGGTAAACAACTGAAAAAAAGAACGATTATAAAAAGAATTCTCCACATGATAAACTAGGATAAGAGTTTGTAGAATATAAACTTATTGCAAAAATGAGATCACTTTAGGGGCAAAGATGAGGAGCCCGGTGATCGCGGCAGCGATTGCAACGAATAAAACGGCTCCGGCAGCCAGGTCTTTGATTTGTTTGATGGTTTCGTTATATTCCGGGGAGATCATATCTGCAATCTTTTCAATTGCTGTATTAACAGCCTCCATGGCAAATACCAATCCGATCGTAAGAAGAATAACAGACCATTCAACAGCAGACAACCGGAAAAAAATCCGGCCATAATTACACAGATAGCTGCAAAAAAATGTACCCACGCATTATGTTCATTTCCCAGTAACAGACGGATACCATTAAAAGCATAACGGAAACTGCAAATTCGTTTGCGGAAAGAAAAATGACCATTTGCCATAAAACGATTCATTGAATTGATGCTACAAAAATAACCCTTTAATTATCATGATCAACCATCCGGTCCCCTCTTTTTGATAAAAACGAACAGAGTGTTCATTTCCGGACATTGGTTTTTATGTGTAAGTGTAATAAAACCAGTGTGATAGCTTTTTGGCATAAGATTTGCCTATACATATTTCAAGAAATGTACTTTATGAAAAAGATATATATAACATTTATAGTTATATGCCTGGCCTCTTATGCTATCCGGGCAGAAGAACAACCGAATATCCTCACGCTTACCCTGAAAGAGGCTATTCTGTTAGCACAGTTGCAATCCGTAGATGCAGCTGTGGCACTGAATGAATTAAAAACCGCTTATTGGGAATATCGTACGCACCGGGCAGATCAGTTACCGGAAATTAATTTCACAGGTACTGTACCGGCGTACGATAAAAGATATTCAAAGTACCAACAGGATGACGGAACCTATACCTATGTTCCGAATAATGCCTTAGGACTGGTTGGACAGATCTCAGTGGATCAGAATGTACCCCTGACCGGAGGACAGATCTCACTGGTCACTTCTATGGATTTTACACGGCAATTGGGAAGCGGAGCTTATAATGAGTTTATGAGTATCCCGGTCGGAGTAACTTTTACGCAACCGATCTTCGGTGTAAACAGACATAAATGGGAGCGGAGAATCGAACCGGTTCGTTATCAGGAAGCGAAAGCGGCCTATATAGAAAGTGTAGAAGATGTCACATTAGCCACCATCGGATATTTCTTTAACCTGCTGCTGGCAAAAGAGAATTTGGCCATTGCCCGGCAAAATCTGGAGAATGCGGATAAACTCTATGAAATAGCAATTGCTAAACGGGAGATTGGGCATATATCGGAAAATGAACTGATGCAATTAAATATAGCTGCCCTTCAGGCCAAAGGAAAGTTGACAGAAGCGCAATCCAATTTGAATGCCAATATGTTTCAGTTACGTTCTTTCCTGGGATTGAGTGAACAAGATCTGTTGGAACCAGTCTTTCCGGAATCGGCTCCCGATGTTTATCTGAACTATCAGACTGTATTGGAAAAAGCGCAGGAAAATAATTCGTTTGCTAAAAATATCCTGCGCCGCCAGTTGGAAGCAGACTATCAGGTTGCAACAGCCAAAGGAAATCAACGAAGTATCAATCTATATGCCGCGTTTGGATATACAGGCCAGGACCGGGTCATGAATCAGGCATATCGTCATCTGACAAGTAACCAGATCGTGGAAGTGGGAGTGACTATTCCTTTAGTAGATTGGGGAAAACGAAAAGGAAAAGTAAAAGTGGCGGAATCAAACCGGGAAGTGGTACTGTCCAAAACCCGGCAGGAACAGATGAATTTCAACCAGGATATCTTTCTGTTAGTGGAAAACTTTAACAATCAATCCACTCAATTATCGATTGCCAGCCAGGCAGACCAGATTGCGGAAAGAAGATATAAAACATCCATAGAAACATTTTTAGTAGGGCAGATCAACATCCTGGATCTGAATGATGCCCAGAATTCAAAAGATGAAGCCCGTCAGAAGCATATTCAGGAACTATATAAATACTGGAATTACTACTATAATGTGAGAAGTCTTACCCTGTATGATTTTGTAAATAACAGCACATTGGATGCTGATTTTGAAGAGATCATCAGGCGGTGATATAAAAATAATCCTGTATGTGAATAGAGATGTTCAATAAAACCGTATTTTTGAAAAAGCATAATAACCCATATCCGGTACTCTTATGATATTGATAATAGATGATGATTCGGTCGTACGTTCTTCCCTGACATTTTTATTAAAACATGCCGGTTTTGAACCGGAGGCTGTTACTGGCCCGGAAGAAGCCCTTGCCCTGATCCGGAAAGAACGTCCACGCCTGATATTAATGGATATGAACTTTTCTATGACTACTACAGGAGAAGAAGGGATACAATTACTCCGGCAGGTAAAAATATTCCATCCGGAGGTTCCGGTGATCCTGATGACTGCCTGGGGATCTATCTCATTAGCCGTACAGGGAATGCAGGCCGGTGCATTTGATTTCATTACCAAACCCTGGAATAATCTCATGCTTCTCAAATCTATCCGGACGGCTTTGGAACTTAGTGAACAAGACCAGAAACAAATTACCACACTGGACCGGGTAGAAGCAGATAAGAAGTTTCATTTTGATAAGATCATCGGAAAAAGTAGGGCGTTGATGGAAGTGCTCAGTACAGTTTCCCGGATTGCTCCTACCAATGCTTCTGTCCTGATCACGGGAGAAAGTGGTACAGGGAAAGAATTAATAGCAGAGGCGATCCATCAGAACAGTAAACGGGCAAAAGAGCCATTTGTGAAAGTAAATTTAGGAGGTCTTTCCCAAAGTCTGTTTGAAAGTGAAATGTTCGGTCATAAAAAGGGTGCTTTTACAGATGCCTATATGGACCGTACCGGACGTTTCGAAATGGCCCACAAAGGAACGATCTTTTTAGATGAGATCGGGGATCTGGAATTATCCTGCCAGGTGAAGCTGCTGCGGGTTTTGCAGGATCAGACTTTTGAGGTGCTCGGAGACAGCACTCCCCGGAAAGTAGATGTCAGGGTAGTCAGTGCAACTAATTGTAACCTACAGGATATGGTGGCCGCACGCTCATTCCGGGAAGATCTTTTCTACCGGATCAACCTGATCACCATTCATTTGCCGGCGTTACGGGAAAGAAGAGAAGATATCCCTCTGTTAGCCACCTGGTTTGCCAATCAGCAGGCGAAGCAAAACGGATCGCCGGTGGTGGAGTTTTCTTCGGAAGCAAAGACCTATCTCCGGAAACTACCTTATTCAGGTAATATCCGGGAATTAAAAAATTTAGTGGAACGGACGATTCTGGTGTCCGGAAAAAGCAGACTGGATGCTTCTGATTTTGAACGTCAGTCGCAAAGCCTTTCTTCGGGAACTATTCCAGTACAAAGTTCTTTTGCCGGTATGACACTGGAAGAGTTGGAAAAGCAATCCATCCTGCAGGCACTGGAAAAATATAACGGAAACCTGTCTCATGTGGCAACTGCGTTGGGAGTAAGCCGGGCCGCTTTATACAGAAGACTGGAAAAGTATGGCCTACAAACAGATAAATAAGCACAGATGAAAGTAAAAGGGCTATTCTGGATATTAACCTTCTTTTTGTTAGCGGTTTTGGCTATCCTGGCCTGGCATATCTTTTATTACTACTCTTTCTATTATTTTATAGGAATAGAGTTCCTTATTCTTATAACCGGTGTTTATCTGATTGTTTTTTATCATCGCATTATTAAGCCGTTACGGATTATTGGTGACGGGATGGAGTTACTGAAAGAACAGGATTTCAGTTCCCGCCTGCGCCATGTCGGACAAGGGGATGCAGATCGCATCGTGGATGTATTTAACAGGATGATGGAACAGTTGAAAGATGAACGGTTGCATCTGAGAGAACAGAACCATTTTCTGGATCTGTTGATCAATGCCTCTCCCATGGGGGTGATTATCCTGGATCTGGATGATCATATTTTGTCCCTGAATACGGCCGCCTGTAAGATGTTAGGAGTGACTAATCAGGAAATGGCCGTTCGTAAAAAGTTATCGGAAATAGATTCTCCTTTGACTTTGGAAATGGAACATGTTCCTCTCTATGATTCCCAGACCTTGCGCCTGAGTGATGCCAATATTTATAAATGCACCCATTCTTCTTTTGTTGATAAAGGCTTTCATCATCCTTTTTATTTAATAGAATCCCTGACGGAAGAGGTTTTTAAAGCGGAAAAGAAAGCCTATGAAAAAGTGATCCGTATGATAGCCCATGAAGTAAATAATACCACTGCAGGGATTACTTCTACCTTGGATACCTTGGAATCCACTTTTCAGGAGGTTGCCGGTATGGAAGATGTATGCGAAGTTCTTCGTGTGTCTATCGAACGTTGTTACAGTATGAGTCACTTTATTACTAATTTTGCCGATGTCGTGCGTATTCCGGAACCCCAACTCAGGCAACGGGATCTGAACGGAGTAGTGGTTGCCGGAAAGCGTTTTATGGAAACGATCTGCCAGAACCGGAGAATAGAGATTGTGCTGCAACTGGATGATAAGTCCCCACAAGTCCATATGGATACGGTTCTTTTTGAACAGGTATTGCTGAATATCATCAAGAACTCAGCAGAATCTATAGAGAAAGAAGGAACCATTTATATCCGTACCACACAGGATCCGCTCTGCCTGGAAATAGCAGATACAGGAAAAGGGATCAGTAAAGAGACAGAGACTAAATTATTCAGTCCCTTCTTTTCTACGAAACCCAAAGGGCAGGGGATAGGACTGATCTTTATCCGGGAAGTATTGCTTAAACATAATTGTACCTTCTCTTTAAGAAGTTATCCGGATGGGTTTACCCGGTTCCGGATCTTTTTTCCAGTCGGTTAATTCGCCTGTTTTCATAAATAGATAGCTGTTTCATAGTGACTTTTGTTTTATAACATACAAGGAAGCTATACTTTATAAATTAATTAGTGTATATTTGTCAATTATTGATCTGGCAGAATGAAAAACATACATTGATTATGAAAACACCTATTCGGAAAGTCGTTTTTTCTTTATCCTTAATGGCTGGGATAATGACCCTACCGGCACAGCCGGCAGAGCAGTCAAAAGCCACTGATCCCTCTCTCCAATGGGATCCTGTTTATCAGTTGAAAGTAGATGTCAATGCGATTGGGTCCCCGATTCAATCGACCATGTACGGCGTATTCTTTGAAGATATTAACTTCGGAGCCGACGGAGGTTTGTATGCTGAATTAGTCAAAAACCGCTCTTTTGAGTTTGATAATCCCTTAGCAGGTTGGCTCCCGTTCGGGAATGTCAGTATCCAGACCAAATCACCCTGTTTTGACCGGAATCCACACTATGCCCGTTTGTCTTATGATAAGCAAATAACCGGTACCGGACTGATCAATGAGGGTTTCCGTGGAATAGGGGTCAAAGAGGGAGAAAAGTATGACTTTTCTGTCTACGCACGTACGGTTACCAATGCCTCCCTCAAAATACGTGTTCAGTTAGTGGGAAAAGATAACAGCCCTTTTGAAACGAAAGAAATAGAGATCTCCGGAAAGAACTGGGATAAATATACGGTGACCCTGACTGCTCCAAAAACAGAAATGCAGGGACGGTTACGGGTTCAGTTGATAACGCCGGGTACTGTCGACCTGGAACATATTTCCCTGTTTCCACAGAAAACATTCAATAACCGTCCCAATGGTCTGCGGGCAGATCTGGCACAGGCGTTAAAAGATCTGAAGCCGGGTGTCTTCCGTTTTCCCGGTGGTTGTATTGTGGAAGGAACTACCCTTGAAACCCGTTATCAGTGGAAAAATACGATTGGACCGGTAGAAAACCGTCCGACCAATGTAAACCGCTGGAACTATACGTTCGATCACAAAGTTTTTCCGGACTATTTCCAATCTTATGGATTAGGCTTTTATGAATATTTTGTTTTGAGTGAAGATCTGGGAGCAGAACCCTTACCGGTTCTACACTGCGGCTTGTCCTGCCAGTTTGAAAATCATGATATGTGCCAGCATGTTTCTTTAAAGGATCTGAAACCTTTTGTGGACGATGCACTGGATCTGATTGAGTTTGCCAATGGGCCTGTGACATCGAAGTGGGGAAAGATCCGTGCAGAGATGGGGCATCCGGAACCCTTCCATCTGAAGTTACTGGCGATCGGAAATGAACAGTGGGGTTCTATTTATCCGGAACGTCTGGAAATGTTTGTGAAAGCGATCCGGGAAAAGTATCCGGAGATCCTGATTATTGGTAGTTCCGGACCGGGTTCGGAAGGAGAAGCCTTTGACTATTTGTGGCCGGAAATGAAACGGCTGGAAGTCGATCTGGTAGATGAACATTTCTACCGTTCACCGGAGTGGTTCCTGCATGGGGTAGATCGCTATGATTCGTATGACCGGAATGGCCCGAAAGTGTTTGCCGGAGAATATGCCTGTCATACCGGAAACCAGGACAATAATTTTCTGGCGGCCCTTTGCGAAGCAGCTTTTATGACCGGGTTTGAAAGAAATGCGGATGTCGTTCATCTAACGACCTATGCTCCTCTGTTTGCTCATGTGGATGCGTGGCAATGGAAGCCGGACCTGATCTGGTTTGATAATCTGTCCGTCATGAAGACCCCGAACTATTACGTACAACAAATGTACGGACAGAATGCGGGTACCCATGTACTTCCTATGGTACAGGATGGAAAACCTTTAACCGGACAGCATGATCTCTATGCAACGGCGGCATTGGATAAAAATACAAATGAGATCATCCTGAAGATTGCCAATACAGGAATGCGTCAGCAAAGAATTCAATTGAATCTGTCAGGCTTATCCTCCGGAAAACATGTAGGAACACTAACGCTGCTACAATCTTATGATCTGAATGCGAATAACACGATCAATCAACCGGAATGTATCACTCCTGTAAAATCATCTGTTGAAGTAGATGGGAGTGAGCTAAATGTACAACTGCTTCCTTTTAGTTTTTATGTGTATAGAATTGCATTATAATAGAAAAAAGGGCTGATCCGCAA
>JAJQEE010000092.1 GCA_021201865.1 Tannerellaceae bacterium
GAACCCCGAAGCGGGTTCAACCCTTTCAGGGTTGTTGTGGAGAGGGTTTCGCCTACACCCCCCCGGGTGCCTACCCGGGGTTATTGGCTAAGGCCGATCTTCGATTCACATGCAACCCCTGTCGGGGTAATTACTTATAAATCGTAACTTTTTCAATTTCTTGTTTTACTTTTGGGACACCCCCTTAGTCACAGGCGATCCCTCCGGGATTCGATTAGGTATTAAAAGAGGTATGCACAGAGTAGCTCCGGAGAGGAAAAGAAGTAAATCATTCAAAATTCTTTCACCATATGTTAAAAGAAAAAATAACCCGCCGGCAAATGATCCGGGGATCAGGAGCCACTTTATTAGCCGGAAATCTACTCTCTTTCCTGAGTTGCACCTCTTCTTCCAACACAAATGAAGAGATAGTTCCAACACAGGATAATAAATGCCCTTTCCGCATCAGTCTGAATACGTCCACCATATCCGGCTATAAACTCCCGGTCCGGGAACAGATCGAACTATGTGCAGAAGCCGGTTTCGACGGAATCGAACTATGGGTACGGGATGTGGAAACTTATATGCAGGAGGGAGGCACTCCGGAAGAGATCGCCCAGCTTCTAAAAGATTCAAATCTCATCCTTGAAAATATGATCAGCTTTTCCAACTGGATCGCTGATGATCCGGAGAAAAGGGAAGAAGGTTGCCGGAATATGCAGAAAGATATGGAGCTGACCGCCCGGCTGGGGGGGGAAATATATAGCCGCTCCGGTCCAGGGCCTGATCTCTTTCGACAGAAATAAGTTATCCGAATATGCAGATCGATATAAAGTAATACTGGAAACAGGAGACCGGACAGGAGTTACTCCTATTCTCGAATTATGGGGTGCCGGACATTTAAATCAACTTTCAGACACCATCCATATCGCCACAGGCACCGGACATCCGCATGCTACCATGCTATTGGATTTTTATCATCTCTACCGGGGTGGAAACAGTTTCGATAGTCTAAGGCTGATCCATGGGGCCGCACTTCCTGTATTCCATATCAACGACTATCCTACTACACCGGAAAGAACCCGGCTAAACGATTCTGACCGTGTATTGCCGGGAGATGGGATCTGTCCTTTTGACGAACTTCTCCCCATCCTCTACCAGTCCGGTTTCCGGGGAGCCCTATCTGTTGAACTATTTAACAAAACCTACTGGGAAACCATGGATGTCAGGGAAGTACTACGGAAAAGTTATGAAAAAACAGCCCGGGTGATTGAACAGGCTATGAAATAATTTTTATATCTTGCCTGTACTTTTCAGTCTTATATCCAAAAGAACAATCTATTAACCTACATAATAATAAAAACCATGAAGATCAGCAGACGTAGTTTCTTAAGTAGTGCAGGAGCCGGTACGGTTTCTTTAAGTCTGGGAGGACTGATGTCCGCCACCTCCTGCAACCAGGCAACGGAGAGTAAAAACAATAGTTGTGAAAATGATTCCCAGGCCCTTTTCATCGGAGATTATATCGCTATTGCCCAGACCCAATACGGGAAAGTGCAGGGATATATCATGAATGGGGTCTATACTTTTTTAGGAATCCGGTACGGAGCGGACACTTCCGGTAAGAACCGGTTCATGCCTCCTCAGAAACCGGAACCCTGGGAGGGAATACAACCTGCCGTTTTCTATGGTAATACGGCACCCCAACGGATGGAAAACCGTTTCCCCAACAATTACGGGACCTTTGTAGACCACTGGAACTATTATGATGTCAGTGAAGATTGCCTTTTTCTGAACGTCTGGACACCCGGTGTGGCAGACGGTAAAAAGCGCCCGGTATTGGTCTGGATGCACGGAGGCGGATTCACCAACGGAAATGCGATTGAGCAGGACGGCTATCATGGAGAAAATTTGAGTAAATACGGAGATGTGGTGTTCTGTTCCCTGAATCACCGGTTAGGCCCTATCGGCTACTCAGACCTTTCAGCCTTAGGAGATAAATACAAAGATTCCGGCAATGTAGGGATGTTAGATATTATTGCTGCCCTGGAATGGGTTCAGCATAACATTGCCAATTTTGGCGGTGATCCATCGAATGTAACCATCATGGGACAATCCGGCGGAGGTTCCAAAGTATGTACCGTAGCCGCAATGCCGGCCGCCAAAAATCTGATTCATAAAGCGGTTCCGTTAAGTGGTTCCACGGTGGAAGCGTCCAATCAGGAAATTACCCGGCAAATCGGAACCTATATTTTAAAAGAAGCCGGACTATCTCCCGGTCAGGCGGATAAATTACAGGAAATACCCTGGCGGGAATACATCGATATCGCAGACCGCGCCTGTACTAAATGCCTGAATGACCTGGGATCTAACCTCCGGAGAACCTTCGGTCCGGTAGCAGATGGTATTCATATCCCGAAAGGAACTTTCTATTCGTCAGCAAACAGTGCCAACAGTCCCCAGGTACCCATGTTACTGTGTACTACTTTCCATGAATGGAATCCTACCCGTGGGGATGGTTCGTTTGAAAACATGACCCTGGCGGATGTAGTGGAAAAGATTAAACCTCAACAGGGAGAAAAAGCACAGGCTATTGTAGATGCCTATGCAAAAAGTTTCCCGGATGCCCGGCCCGTGGATCTGTGGGTGATGATCCTTTCTTCCCGGGTGCAGGTAGTCAAAACAGCCAATGCCAAACTGGAACAAAACCAACCGGTTTATATGGCCTGGTTCGGATGGTGCCCTCCCCTGTTCAATAATCGCATGCGTGCCTTCCACTGTCTGGATATCTGTTTCTGGTTCCGTAATACGGACCGGATGGTCACCCATACAGGAGGTGGCAGCACGCCACGTAAACTGGCAAATAAAATGTCCGATGCTTTATTGAGTTTCATGCGCACCGGCAACCCTAACGGCAGTGAATTACCCCAGTGGCCGGAATACACCAAAGAAAAAGGCGAAGTGATGATTCTGGATAATCAATGCTTTGTAGAAAATGACCCGGACCGGGAAGCCCGGAAAACATTAGAAAGCTAATTAGCTTTTATTTCTTTTATTCCCAGGAGAAAATAATGGAGTACCTACGATTAGTGAGTAAACCATTTAATTAAAAAACTTTTTTCTCCTGGGATTTTTTTAGGTATTCACCTATTCACCTTTTGGTTAATCTACTGTAAAATAGCTATTCACGGTGAATACCCAGCGGTTTTTGGGTATTCACCCGGTATTCACCTTCTCAATCAGGTATTCATTTATAGGATTTATACTCTTTTCCTGAGTGAGTAAAACGAAACTTTCTTTTATACAAGCGGAAAACTTATCTATCCCTGTATTAAAATTCCACTCTTTCCTATCCGGCCTCCTAAAAACTATCCGTAGGGTGTAGAGGGTAGCAGGTATAATATAGGTACTTATGGGGGAAAAGGTAGGTACATAACGGAGCCAGGGTGTAGAGGGTACGGATAATTTCTGTGGAATTAAGATTAATTTATACTCCTCCTTTGTTTATGCCAATCCTATAAGTAGAGCAAATCAACCGGGCAAGCACAAAGAAGAGCACTGGTTTAGGCAGACCGGTGAATACCTACCTCTTAAAGTGAATACCTGGTGAATACCCAAAAACCACAGGGTATTCACCATAAAGTGGTCTTATCAAGCAGATTATGTAAAAGGTGAATAGGTGAATACCTAAAAAACTTTCTAAGGGAGAAAATAATATATAGTGGGTACGATACTTTATATCCATTTTATAACAGTCAAACAGATATACGGAATTTTACAAAACCTGCTTTCTGTATCTCATCGGACCAAACCTTTTTCCATTAAAGCGGATTTAACTGCTTTGGCACCAAAACGGGGATTGGAAAGGACCACTTTGTGATATAGTCCGGCAATATATTCTTCACAATAAGCCATAGAACCCTGCGCAAACAGGATGACATCTGCCTGATTGACAATCTCTCCTGCTTTTTCCGCCATCAGCTTTTTAAATGATTCCTGTTCTAGGCCAAAGCCATTTTCAACCAATACTTCTATGATCTCTATCTGTTTTCCCATTTCCCGTGCTACCCGCTGAAGGATATTTTTAGTAGGAGCCAATGCTGTTGGGAATGTCGCCATGACAGCAATCCGGTTCCCCGTCCGGACAGCTTCCCGGCACATCTCTTCATTGATCATGATCATAGGAACTCCTATATAAGCCGCTGCATCCCGCATCGCACACGTGGCATCCGCAACAGTAGAACAAATACTCAGGATCACTTCTGCCCCCTCTTCCACTGCTTTCATATACATGCCTATCAATTTAGCAGCCGCCCTGGCTGTTACATATCCATGTACTTCAGACTCCTTAAAAACCGAAGGATCTTCATAACTCAGGATCTCTACCTGGTCTCCTAACTCCTTTCTTATCTCCCGTACGACATCCTCTTTCAGTTCAGGGGTGGTAATCGTATAGATCAGAGCTACTTTCACTTTCTTTGCCGGCAGGGTTTCTCCCCAGACCAGGCTACTGGGAGTCATGACTAATAACAAAAGTCTCAGACTCCGGATTATTTTTTGAAAAAGATGCTTTCCTATCATATGCGGTCTCTTTGAAAGTTAGTAGGATTCACAATATTAGAAAAAAATAAGCAGTAAACAAAAAATCAGTTCCGGCAAAGGAGATCTTTTTTCTTTAATGATTTTGATACAGACATAGGTAACGGGAATGAGCCTTATCTGAAGAATCGTCTGATATGATCCACAATATAATCCACCATTTCCTCTTTCAGTTCGGTGTGGATTGGGATCGAGAGTACTTTTTCCGGTAACTGCAGGGCTACCGGCATGTGATCTACCTTACGGGCCAATCCGCGAAAAGCAGGTTGTCTTTCTAAGGAAGCCGGATAATAGACCATGGTAGGAATGCCTTTTTGTTTGAGATATTCTCTCAGGGCATCCCTTTTTCCGTTCTTCACCTGGATGGTGTATTGATGATAGACATGGGTAGAAAACGAGGCCACCCGGGGAATGATGATCTCCTCTATGGAGGACAGGCTCCGGTCATATTCCGACGCTATTTCGATCCGCTTTTGGGTGAATCCGGAAAGATATTTCAGCTTTACATCCAGAATCGCTGCCTGGATCGTGTCTAAACGGGAATTACATCCGACTACCTGATGATGATATTTGGTACTTTGTCCATGGCTGGCCACCATTTTGAGCTGTTGGGCCAGCTTCTCGTCGGAAGTCATCATGGCTCCCCCATCCCCATAACACGCTAAGGGTTTGGAAGGAAAGAAAGAGGTCGTTCCTACATGGCCGATCGTACCGGCTTGTTTGACCGTACCATTCCTGAAGGTATACTGTGCTCCGATGGATTGGGCATTATCCTCAATCACCACCAGATTATATTTGGTTCCAATCCGCAGGATCGGTTCCATATCGGCACACTGTCCAAACAGATGTACGGCAATAATTGCCTTGGTCTGCCGGGAAATGGCATGCTCCACTTTTTCCGGATTGATATTGAACGTATAGGGATCCACATCTACCAAAACCGGCGTCATTCCCAGCATAGCAACGGCTTCAGCGGCCGCCACATAGGTAAAAGCCGGAACGATCACTTCGTCACCGGCCTGTAGTCCTAACGCCATCAGGGCAACCTGTAGGGCATCTGTCCCGTTCGCACAGGGAATTACATGCGGGATACCGACATATGCTGCCAGATGATCAGCAAAAGCCTGCACCTGAGGGCCATTGATAAAGGCACTTTGATTAAGCACGGATTGAATGGCCGTGTCGATCTCAGGTTTCAACCGCCGGTATTGAGTATGCAAATCTACCATTTGAATACTCTCATCAAACATAATAGCCATCTGTCTGGTACTCATCCTGCCTTATCTTAGTAGGTCCATCTGTTAGTGAAACAACAAATATAGCTAACAATTGAAAATTAACAATTGAGAATTGAAAATTTTATGGATAAGAAGGGATTAATAGATCAAACTAACGGAAAAGTATAAGCACCCCCGTGTTTCCCGCGCAGGCGGGGACCGCAGGAGAACCGGCAATTTCAACTCTTTAATAG
>JAJQEE010000173.1 GCA_021201865.1 Tannerellaceae bacterium
CAAGTCCCAGGTAGAGAGATCCCCACCCAGGGTGTGCTGTAGGTACACCCCATCTTATGGAAACAATCGGTTTGTATATGCAGTGTCGTGCTTACAGCACTCCATGGACTGCTGATACCTGACCTGGGATTTGCATCCCAGGCTATTATGTGTCGTCCCTGCGGGACTTAAGAGATCAAGATCACCCTTTGCAAAATCTATGACTGGGTGTTACCCGTGGTTATTGGCTAAGCTGGGTGAAACCCGTGGTTATTGGCTAAGGCCGATCTACGATTCACATTCAAGCCCTTCGGAATTACAATCTGTAACTTTCTCAAAGAACAATAAGAGTTTTTACACATTTACTCAAGAGGGGAATAATAATTCCGGCATTACTTTACCATCCAATTATATCAATTTAAATCACTCTCTTATCTGTGTTCTTTCGTATATTCTTCCTTATCTGAGTTTATGAAGAAATTATATTGATTTATAGGTATTTAATAGGGGTGGTTAACAAAAAACCTCTATTGGCTGTAACAAAATACCCCTCTGTGTGTACAAAATACCCTTTTAATGTAAACATCTCTCCATCTCTCTTACTTTGGCTTCTTTTACTTTTGTAATCTATTGTTTGAATTTATTAACTAATACCCTGGAATACGTATGAAGAAATAATCACAATCTAAAAATGTAAACGAACTTTTAAACCACTAATGAATCCATATATCCGGTTTTTAAGTTGACCAACCCAATGGATCGAAAGATCTGAAGAAGAAAAGGAAATAAAAACTAATACTAAAATTAACAAGATGAAAAAGCAATCTAAATCAATTATTTTATTGAGATCAGCGAGTCTGGCATTGCTTGTAGGAGCATTGGCAGGAACGCCTTCGCTGATATTTGCCTCGGGGTCTGTTCCGGTACAAACACATGCACAACAACAAAGCCGGAATGTGAAAGGCGTCGTCGTGGACGAAACCGGAGAACCTGTTATTGGGGCAAATGTGACCGTGGAAGGAACCTTAATAGGAACCATTACGGACTTTAATGGTGAGTTCCGGTTGGATGTACCGGCAGAAGGAATCCTGCTGGTCTCTTATATCGGATATTCCAATCAAAAGGTGACCCTGACAGGCAGTACTACTTATCATATTGTATTAAGAGAAGATTCCGAACTACTGGATGAAGTCGTGGTAGTGGGATATGGTACGATGAAGAAAAGCGATATTTCCGGTTCGGTAGTTTCTGTTAATCAGGAAGACATGATGAAACGGAATCCGGTGAACATTGTACAGGGCTTACAGGGAGCTGCTGCCGGAGTAATGGTTTCAAAAAACTCCGGAGATCCATCCGGTGCCGCCACTATCCGTATTCGTGGGGTCGCGACAGTAAACGGATCAGCAGACCCTCTATATGTAGTAGATGGGGTACAGGTAGGATCCAGTGCTGATTTCGTAAACCCCGCAGATGTAGAGAGTATTGAGATCCTGAAAGATGCTTCCGCAACAGCGATTTATGGAGCCCGCGGTGCCAATGGGGTGATCATGATCACTACCAAAAAAGGGTCTGCCGGAAGAACGAACGTAAACTTCTCAGCCAATTTTGGTATTCAGACCATGGCAAGAAAACTGGATGTGGCAGATGCAGATCTGTTTGCCTATTCTGTGCGTCAGGGACGTGCAAATGAAGGTTCAGCTATCATCAATGAGGCGTTTACGGAAAAATACACCGGCCAGCTCCGGACTATTGACTGGCAGGATGTAATGTCCCAAAATGCTTTCCAGCAAAATTACGCCCTGTCGGTGACCGGCGGTACGGAAAAATCACAATCTGCCTTTTCAGTCGGTTACCTGAAGAATGAAGGGGTAGTATTGGATACGGATTACAGCCGTCTGACAGCACGTGCCAGCAGTAATTATAAAGTGAAAGATTTTATTGAAATAGGAGGTAGTATTTCCCTCGAGCATAGTGAAAAGAATGTAACCGGTAATATTCGTGAATGGGCCACCCTGACACCAACCATGGATTATGTGGAAGACGGCTGGCTGGTTAGCTATAATTATAACGACCGGAACGCACAGGGGGAATATTATACATTCTACCAGACTACCAGTGAAGGGGATATTGCAAAGGGACAGGACAATCCGTATGCTGAAAGAAAGACGGCCGATAAAACTCCGGATTACAACAATACCATCCTGGCAAATGCTTATCTGGACCTGAAACTGGTCAAAGGGTTGTCTTTCCGTACAGTTGCTTCCTATAAATTAGATACGTATGACGGTAGTACATTTACAGTAGCAAATAACCGGATTATTACCTCTTCCGGTTTAAATAGTTTCTGGCTGAAACAGCTTCAAAACAATGAAACTGCATTAGAGAGCTATTTCACCTATAACTGGAAAAATACCAATCATAGTGTGAACATCGTAGCCGGTAATACCGTCAGTAACAGTTGGGGACACTGGGTGGAAGGTAGTGCGAACGATTTTCTGGCAGATACCTACCGCCTTCTCTCTCTGACCAGTGACCAGTCTTCCAGAACATCGGACGGAGGATATTATCTTAACAGCCGTTATGTTTCATTTTATGGACGTGCGCTCTATTCTTATCTGGACCGTTATATTGTGACTTTCACCGTACGCCGGGACGGATCTTCCAACTTTGGTTCCGGAAACCGTTGGGGAACATTCCCTTCTGCAGCGTTAGCCTGGCGTCTGTCGGAAGAAGAATTTGTACAGAGCCTGGATTTCTTCAGCAACCTGAAAGTGCGTTTAGGATGGGGACAAACCGGTAACGCGGGAAATTCGACTAATCTGTCGGTAGCCCAGCTCTCTTCTAACCGTATCTCTTATGACTGGGGAACCCTGGGAGGTTCAACATCCGGCAATAACAAAGTGACAGGGGTGGCCCAGTCTTATCTGATCGACACCAATCTGAAGTGGGAGACCAATACACAAACCAATATCGGGTTGGATATCGGTGTACTGAATAATAGCCTGAACTTCACGTTTGATTATTTTATCCGTGATTCCAAAGACCTGCTTCTCTACCGCAGTGTACGTCCGTCTACCGGTTTCTCCCAGATGTATACCAATGCCGGACACATCCGCAACCAGGGATTTGAGTTTAGTGTAGCCTACAATAAGCGCTTTGGTGACTGGACATTGGGTGCTTCGTTAACCGGTTCCACTCTGAAAAACAAAGTGATAGATGTCGGCGATCCTATCTACGCTTCAGAAGCAGATGACGGTGACCTGTGGGACACTCATTCCATAACCATGAACGGATATGCCGTAGGATCCTATTATGGATATGTAGTAGATGGTATTTTCCAGAGCCAGGCAGAAATCGATGCCTTGAATGCTGCTTCTCCCGGTGGTACTTACCAGGAAACCAACACCTCTCCCGGTGACTACCGCTATAAAGACCTGAACGGTGACGGACAAATCAACGAAGAAGACCAGACAGTGATCGGAAACGGATTCCCGAAACTGAATTATGGTCTGACCCTGAATGCAGGCTATAAGAACTTTGATGCTATGATCTATCTGTATGGTATGGCTGGCGTAGATGTATATTCTTATTCAGCGATGAAACTAACCTCTTTGTATAAAACAGCCGGTGGTATCCAGAATACATTGAAAGATTATATCAACCATGCATGGACTTCTACAAACCCAAGCAATGAGAATCTACGTTTCACCATTGTGGACTACAACAACAAAAAAAGCCTCGTCTGCTTATGTAAAAAAAGGGGGATTTCCTGAAGATCGCAAATATTCAGATCGGATACACACTGCCCAAATCATTTTTAATTCCTCTGAAGATAGAAAGTGCCCGTATATTCGCATCTGTTGAAAATGTGGCCACTATCTCAGGATATAATAAATATGGTGACCCGGAAATAGGGAATCCGGACACTGATACGAACTCCTCAGCAGTTCTGACAGGGTATGACGCAGGACGTTATCCGTATCCGAGAGCCTATGTGTTTGGTCTGAGTGTTCAGTTCTAAGAATAGTTAACGATTAAATGTAAGACGTAATATGAAAAATATATATGCATATCTGTTAGCAGGAACGCTTTTATTGACAGGCAATTCCTGTAGCGATTATCTGGAAGTCAATCATTATGATATACTTCCGGGTGACTACATGTTTCTGAGTGAAAAAATGCGATGGAAGGATTAGTCGGATGTTATGATACTTTTTATCCGGATAAAAAGGCATTTGATGAGATCGGTGTAGATCTTTCCATGTGGGGATTTAAACCTCAGTTTATGTTGGCGAACCACCCGGCTATGGATACGCAGGCCAGTGGATGGGATAAAAATTATAATACACAGGACTGGATCGCATCCGATGTAGAATTTATCCAGTTGTGGGCAGGACACTACCGGGCGATTACCCGTTGTAACTATTTCTTGGATGGTCTGAATGAGATGGAAGATGAACTGTTCGAGGACGGAGCGGAAGGTAAAAAATGGCTGGAAGCAGAAGCACGTGCAATCCGTGCATGGAACTATCTGAACCTGGCGAAAAACTTCGGACGTATTCCTATGCTTGAAACAGGAGAGGATTTCCTCAATACGCCCGCTAAACCAAGAGCTGCTACTGTGGATGAAACATGGGAGTTCGTGATACAGGATTTTGAATATGCAGCTGCTATTCTGGACTGGAGACCTTCTAATGGAGAGTATGGCCGTGTAACAAAAGGATTTTGTCTCAGCTATCTTGGAATCGTAAAAATGTATCAGGAAAAATACGAAGAGGCAAAATCCTTGTTTAAGCAGGTGATGGATAGTGGTATTTATTCGCTGGTTCCCTGCTACAGTTACCTGTTCGACACTGACAAAGCATGGACGACAGAAGATATTTTTGCAGTCGTGATGTGGACCGATAACGGAAGTAATATGGGAAGCGCGAATGGTTGGGATCCGCAGGATGACCACTACATGTTTGCTATGTATAACACAGCTTCCACCGAATATGGTGGATGGGGATCCCTTTATATCTCCTGGGAATGTTATTACTCCTTCGAAGAGGGAGACCGCCGCAGGCAAATGTCTATGGCGGCTCTTGGTGAAGAGAATCCTTTTACCGGCCAGTTACTGGGAGCCAGCGAAGGTTTTACAACTCCGAAGATCGGGGCTGAATATATGCCGAATATTTCCAGTACGAAATACTGGCGTATGCCTGCTGACTACAATGTGATCAACCAGCCGTTCACCATGCATCACCTGCGTTACTCGGAAATCCTGCTGGATTATGCGGAATGCTGTTTCCGGACAGGAGAAAATGCAAATGGATGGAATGCGATCAACCAGGTACGTGAACGGGCATTCGGTCGTCTTGAAATAGAATCCAATCTGAAATCACAGAACCCGGACTATCCGATCCGGTTGTTAGGTGCTGATGATCAGGTAACGGTTCCGGATGCACAAACCTACTACAGCCAGTATAAAAATGAAAAAGGATACTCCGCTGATACCTGGTTAGTGGCCGTGAATATGGAACGCCGTCATGAATTCAATGCGGAATACAGCTTTTTCTATGATATCAAACGTTCAGGTATGATTGAAGAATTTCTGAATATTGAATATCCCAAAGGAATAGGAACAGCAGATTCTTATACTCAATGGCAGACCTATCGCAATTTCGACCTGAACATGAATAAGTTGAATCTCTATCCGATCCCTTATCAGGAAATTCTGACCAACAACGGAATTGACCCTTCCGACCAAAACCCCGGATATTAATTTTATAGTAAGATCTTACGTTAAGATATAAGTTGATAATGAGAAGTAGCCTGCCAAAGGAACCAACCGGTTCCCGCAGGCTACTTTGTTTTTAATATGTGCAGCATAACCCCAAAGAAGTTATTCCGGATGGCTGTATGTGAGGATTGGTAATCAGTCATGGCCGGAAGATCCGTAAATAACCCCGACGGGGTTTCAGCAATAGCCCAGGGCCGAGCGAAGCGAGCCCCTGGGTTAAGGATCATTATTCTGTAACCTTGTAAAGGTTT